>JAYUOQ010000099.1:0-13794 GCA_043760685.1 Armatimonadota bacterium
ATTTAGTTGTCCATCTTCAAAGCGTATTGACGCGATGAGCACTTTGCCAAGAGCTTTTTGGTCCGGGGGAGGCGGCGATATCCACTGGAAGCGCCCGGAAATCATTAGGTGGATGAGGACAAATTTATCCTCTTCGAGTTCGAGCACAATCCGCTTACCGAGCCGTGAAACGCCGGCAACCATTCGCATTTCGATGTCGCTGGGCTTTACGGCAACCGAGCGCAAGACAAATGGGTTGTAGAACTTTATTCGTTCGATTCGTTGGCCTATGACTCGCTCGGCAATGCGAGTAACGTAGAGCTCAATATCCGGGAGTTCCGGCATGGGGTTAGGATACCGGGTAAGCAGGGCAATGGCGAGGGCGATGGCGAACATTAAGAATTCGACTCATTGACCTCTCTCGCTGAACATGCCTGAGAAATATCTGGGAGGGCGAGGGCAAATATGATTGCGTGAGCCGGAGTAAGTAGCCATCCCCCTCGTCATTCGAACCAAGGGGTTTCATCAGCAATTGTTGGAATAGTTCGAATGACACTCCCCCATACTTTGGGGGAGATTCAGTCTGGGGGGGGGGGCAGAGGCTTGGACGAATGTCGGAATGAGAGTGAGGGAAGGCGTATAATGCCGAGGATGGTTGCGATGCTCGGTATGGTTCTGGTAGGGAGTCCTGCACAAGTGGATTTGGAGTACTTGCGGACCTTAACCTTGGATATCTTGGCTCAATCACGGGTTGCACCAGGAACTAACGGACCGCCAGGCTGGGGAATCAAAAATTCGGTTGGGTTTTCGCTCGTTACTCCTGGAAGGCGGGGATACCCAGCGTTTTGGATTCGGGATTTCTCGATGGCTTGTGACTCTGGATTGGTACCGACTGAGGAGCTATCCAATCACTTTATGCTGTTGGCAAAGTGTCAGAATGGTGCCTCGGTAAGGCGTCTTAAGAGTGGCGGGATTTTGCCGCCGTTTTCGATCCCAGATCATATTAACTTTGATGGGACGGCAGTTTTCTATCCAGGAACTTACTCCACGGGTGAAGATCAGGGGGCGGAACCATGGGGGACTTATCCTCCTGCAGACGATCATTATGAGTTTGTCCATTTGGGATGGCTGTTGGCACGGCAATCGCGTTCGAAGTCATTTTTGTCAACCAAGATAGGGGAGTTCACGGTTTTGGAGCGTATGGAACGGGCATTTTTAAGTCCCGAATTTGAGACTTCAACTGGTTTGTTTGTAACGACTCGGCAGGCGAGAGCGGTTGGTTTTGGGTTTTGTGATTCGATTACCTTTACCGGCAAAGTCTTGTATCCGTCACTTCTTCGATTTCGGGCAGCGAAAGAACTCTTTGGCTTAACAGGAAATCGCAAATATCGGGACGAGGCTTCAAAGATTGCCAAGAATGTTCCTTTGGCTTTTGCTGAAAAAGAATCTGGTTGGCTAAGGGCGGCGACCGAAGTGGGTAAGCAGCCTGACGTTTGGGGAACCTTGTTGGCATTGCACTTAGGAGTCTTGGAATTACCTCGGGCAAGCCTTGCTCGAAAGACAATTTTGGACGCGCATCAGGCTGGGACGATTACAATGGAGGGTGCGGTTCGGCATGTACCAACCGACCGCGACTTTTCAGCGTCATCGGCTTGGGAGAAAGCAATGAGTGGTAAGGGCACCTATCAAAATGGCGCGTATTGGCATACGCCGACAGGATTCTTGATTGAGACCCTCATGAAGGAAAACAAGGAGATTGGAGGCAAGGTTTTTGCTGAGTATGTTGCTCACCTTCGAAAGGGTGGCGAGATTCCTTGGGAGTGCTTTAATCCGGCGAACGGACATACTCAGAACGGCGGGTACTTGGCGTCGGTTGCTTGGCCGTACTCGGTAGTAAAGGGTCTGTTTTGACTTGACCCTTTACTACCTGACTATCGTCAGGTAGTACGCGGTTACAACGTTCATCGGACATCTGAGTGAGATGTCGGTGATTCCGCCAGCAATTTCGGCAATATTCTCGAAGCCTGCTTGCTTGAGGATTGACACAGCAATTGGGGATCGGCCGCCGGACGCACAATGAACCACGATCTTCTTATCACGAGGGAGTTCGCTGAGCCGACCACGAAGGTATCCGAGTGGGATATGCAAGGAACTTGCGAGGTGAACATTGTTCCACTCATTGATTCCTCTCACATCAAGAACTACTTCTGAACCATCCAATTCTTGACATGTAGTCGTCACAAACGTTTCGAACCTGGATTGATCAAGATCATCAGCAAGAATCCAATCTGATACAACATCAAGGCCAATTGTTGCCATATCTCGGGCAGCAACGTCGGCTTGCTCTTGGTCGTCGGCAATGAGAGTGATTGGTTCGTCGTAGTTGAGTAACCAACCAGCCCAGTTAGTTAAACCTTTCCCGCTAGGAATTACTAAAGATCCGACATAGTGGTTGCCTCGAACTGTGGCGGCACTTCGGACATCAACAAGAGGATTTTTCGTCAACGTGACTCGGTCAGCCTTTGGCATATGTCCCAAGATAGTGGGTCCAACCTTATTGAGCCGCTTCATTTCTTTGAAGTAATAGGGAGGCTCAGGCTGACCACTCAGAACTTCGTCGACGAATTTGTCTTCATTGTGGATCTGAAATGCCCAGTTTGCTTTCCGCTCATATCCGAGAGACGAGACTGGACTTCCACCAAGTGACTTTCCGCATGCCGAACCTGCGCCGTGAGCGGGCCAGATCAGGAGTGAATCTGGAAGATGCTCAATCTTCTTGAGGGAGTTAAACAACACTCTTGCGCCTTTTTCCATTGTTCCGACAAAGTTAGCCGCCCTCTCAAGAAGGTCTGGTCTGCCAACGTCACCAAGGAATATGAAGTCACCGGTAAAGAACGAGTGAGGCAATTCACTTGCCGGATGATCAACAAGGAGGAATGACAAGTGTTCTGGGGTGTGCCCCGGTGTGTGGACAGCTTCCAAAGTCAAATTGCCGATCTTGATCTTATATCCATCCTTCATAAGTACGGCCTTTGGATCATTCGCGAAGGAATACTTCCACAGGTCATCACCTTCGTCACTGAGATACATGGTTGCTCCGGTTGTAGCCGAAAGCTCCCGACTTCCGGATAAGAAGTCAGCGTGAATGTGGGTCTCGGTTACAGCCGTAATGTGGAGGCCTTGAGCAGTTGCCATTGCGAGATATTGGTCAATATCTCGTAGAGGATCGATGACAATGGCTTCGCCAGTTACTGCGCATCCTACTAAGTAGCTTGCCTGAGCCAATTTCTCTTCATAAAAATTTCGAATGATCATTTTGTCACCTTTGAAGGGGTTAGGCAAGCTCCGCTTGCTTTGTTCCACGGTAGTTTTCCAAGGAGCAGGGCCATTCCACAAATGTTTGTGATTCCTGCGAAAGTGAGTCCTGCACCAACAAACATGGCGAGGTAAATCCACGATGGACTGACCGTGACAGACAGGACAGTGCCAACTAGAACGATCAAGCCAGCTAGAAGTCGAACTTGTCGTTCAAGAGACCACTTGCTTGCCGAGGAGGCAACAATAGGTAGCCCAGCATCCATCCATGCTTGAGTTCCGCCGGTGACAAGGAGCAGACCATCGTGATGGTCATTGAGAATTTTGCATGCCATTCCTGCGCGGGTTCCGCTTTGACAAAGAATTGCTACTTGTCCTTCCGTGAAGTCTCCGAATCGAGCTTCCAGTTGCTCCAACGGAATGTTGATCGCTTGCGGAACGTGACCGGAAGCGTACTCACCAGGTGACCGCACGTCAACTAGCTGAATAGGTTCGTGACCCTTAATAAGGTTCTCAAGATCTTTTATGTTGATGGATTTATTCATCTTAATAGGGGAGAGACAAACCCGCTTAAGAATGATTCAAAGAAATTTTAAAAATCATCCAGATTGCGACGGCAAAGACTAAATAGGCAAAAGCAAGTTGGAGCGTTTTGCGGGGAGCCTTTTCTCGTAGCAAGAGACCGGCGACCAAGCCGATCAAAGCGATGCCAGCTATCGTTATAAGCAGGCTCCAGTTGATTGGCTTTCCTAGTTCACCGGCGAATCCACCTAGTGACTGAATGCTAATTACGGTCAATGATGTGGGAATTGCTTTTTCGAGGTCAATGGAAAGAAGCAATGTCAGTACAGGAAGAATGAGGAATCCACCACCTGCTCCCAACGTTCCACTGAGGAGCCCAATGCCGAAACCGTACACAACCACCAGCATTGGGTTAGGTTGGGCTTCGGTGCCTTGTTTCTTCTTGGCAAGCATTTTGAACCCGATCATGATCATGAGGAAAGAAAATGCACCAAGAAGCACTTGATCCTTGCTGAGTCCAAATATCTGGCTTGGAATTGATGGCACCAGGAATCTCCTTGCAGTTAAGGCACCAATCATCGATGGAATTGCCAGGAGCAACGCCGAGGAAATGACAATTTGTTTTTTGAAGAAGCCTTGAGCCGCGCCAACGAGACTCGTAATGCCGACAATGAAGAGAGAGCTGCCGGTAGCTTCGGTTGCGGTCAAGCCGAAAAAGCCGACAAGAATAGGCACGGTCAAAATTCCACCGCCACCGCCAAGTAGCCCCAGAACGAAGCCCATAAATAGTGCAGCGAAATAACCCATTAGTTGTTCAGAGTCCGTTTTCGTTCAAAGTGATTCATGTCGAGCAAATCGAGTGATCCAGCTTGTCTCGAACAAGGGCACGGGCTCTCAATAATCTCGTCTTGGCTGCATTGTGGGTTATGCCAAGTTTTTGTGCTGCCTCAGAGACGGTTTCTTCATTAAGTTCACAGGCTAAGTAGATGTCTTTGTAGATCTCTGGTAGTCCATCAACTGCATCCTTAACGCAGCCTTTGAGGACTGCCAGTTCAAATTCAGACTTGTCCGGGGAAATCAGGTCTTTCTCTTGCGCGTATTCGAACGCGGTTTGGATTCCGGCGTGAGACCTCATTCGAGTACAAACTCGCTTTCCAATGGTCCCTAACCAAGACCGAAACGCATCATCCGATTCGAGTTGTTCGAAAGCCCGGAACGCTTGGAGCAACGCTCCAGCCAAAGCGTCTTCTGCATCCTCCCGATGATTGCAGACCTTGACCATTTGGCGATAGACCGCGTCCTTATGCTGATTTACTAGTCTTTCAAATCGCTGGTCGCCCACGAACTCAAGATACCTTGGCAATGCGAGTTCGTAAAGTCGTTCATAATTTTGGTATCGAGCAAGTCGGCATTGAATCAGAAAAACAAGGAGCCGAGAAGACTCGAACGGGTTGGCCATTGGTCTCTTTGGCAGCGATGTTTTGGGCACTTGACCAATTACTTCGGCCGATGGCTCAAAAAGCCGGTCTTTCATCGGTCCAGATTGTTCTGTTCGAGCACATCGGTTTGGCGGCCATTTTCCTTCCGTCCTTAATCAAGCATCAATCTCAGTGGAAGACTCTTAGTAAGAAATCTTGGGCCGGATTAATCTTCATTGCGATATTTGGATCGGCAGTTGCCACCCTTTTGATCACCGAAGCCTATCGGATAGGTTCGCCTTTGTTGACGGCCTTGCTTCAGAAGACCCAACCGATCTTTACGGTCATCTTGGCGGGGATTTTCCTGAAAGAGCAGAGGCGACCATTTTTTTGGCCACTGTTTGCATTGGCACTAGGGGCGACTTATCTCCTAGGATTTGGCTTCGAAAAAGTTACAGGATCGCCTGAGATTGTCCCTGTTCTCTTTGCTTTGGGAGCTGCGGCAATTTGGGGCACTTGTACGGTTGTTGGGCGAGTTGCTTTGCGTAATATGAATCCATCTGTCGTTGCTGGTTGGCGGTTCATGATAGCTCTACCATTCTTGCTAACTTTGGCTGTTCGTGATGGCTCTCAGTCAGTTGGAGCACATATTGGTTGGACTTCGCTTTGGCCGGTCTTGTTGATCATTCTGTTGCCTGATGCACTGGGCATGTTGCTTTATTACTCGGGATTGAAGCGAACTCCGGCGTCGCTTGCGACGATTGCCGAACTCACTTTCCCGGCTACCGCTTTGTTGCTGTCGCTACGGGATCCTAAACTTGCCTTAAATTTTGGGCAATGGGTTGGTTTGGTTATTCTTATCGTTTGTTTGCATGCCATTCAGTCGTCGAAGAGTGTTACGGTTTCAAAACTAAAGTAATCCCATTATTCAACTGGTTCTGCTAACCTAAACTTTAGCATGAAGCCAACTTTCCTTCAGAAACTCGTTACCTTTAACGAAAAGATCGCGTCCTCCATTACAAGTGGGGTGTCCACAATGTGGTGTGCATACATATTTGCCTGTTTGGCACTTTATGGGGCTACAGGAGTGAACTGGCACAATGCTTTCGCCATTGTTTCCTGGATTAGTCAGACCTTTCTTCAATTGGTACTTCTGTCGATCATCATGGTTGGTCAAAAGGTTAACTCTGCTGCCTCCGATCAACAAGCCAAGGAGATGCATGACACGGTCATGAAGAGCCATGTTGAACTTCAGGAGATGATGCTCGAGCTACAGACTATCGTGAGCGAGATGCACACGTTGTGTAAAACGAACGATCCGAAGAAATGGTAACACCATCTGATCCTTCAGCTTCATAAAAGCAGCGTAACTAATCCCCCAAACCTTCTTTTCGCGTAGTATCCTCACAATGATCCCATGAAAAATCGCTTTTTACTCCTTCTTAGTCCCCTGGCAATAGGGCTGGCGCTTCCTGCCTATTCCTATTTTCAAGATCAAACCGGTTGGATAACTTTGTTTAATGGCAAAAATCTCTCGGGATGGACTCCAAAAATTCGTGGACATAAGGCGGGAGAAAATTTTGCCAATACGTTCAGGGTTGAAGATGGGGTGTTGAAGGTCAGTTACGATCAATACGATGGGAAATTTAATGAGCGATTTGGTCATCTGTTCTATCGACAGCCCTATTCTCACTATCGATTTCGACTTGATTACCGATTTGTTGGGGATCAAGCACCTGGTGGTCCTGGATGGGCGTGGCGAAACAGTGGAGTGATGATTCATGGTCAAACTGCGAAGTCGATGGAATTGGATCAGGATTTTCCCGTCTCGGCGGAAGTTCAACTCCTTGGAGGACCCGAAACAGGTAACCGGTCAACCGGAAACCTGTGTACGCCGGGCACAAACGTTGTGATGGATGGAAAGCTCATCACCCAGCATTGCACTGATTCGCGATCAGATACTTTTCGGGGTGACCAATGGGTTCACCTTGAGATTGAGGTCAATGGCAATGGAATTGTTCGACACTCAATTAACGGCAAAGAAGTATTTTCGTACGAGCAAATTCAATATGACCCGAAAGACAAATACGCAAAGCCGATGATCAAAGATGAAAAACTCCAGATCTCTGGCGGATCAATTTCACTCCAATCCGAGAGCCACCCGGTTAAATTTCGCAATATTCAAATTAAGCCAATTACTTAAGGATATCGCCTTGCTCAGACAAGAGCCAGATTAGGGCTGCGGTTGCAATTGCTCCGAATTCGAGTTCGCGAGGATGGACATTTTCGATGACATCGTTTCGTGAGTGATGGACATCAAAGTATCGTTGACCATCGGGATTGAGCGAGAAGAGAGTGGTTCCCAATGCTTTGAGTGGTCCATTGTCAGCATCGGCCCCACCTGGTACAAATCGATCGATGCCGAAGTCCCTGAGTATTGGCTCCCAAGCTCGAACTTTCTCTAGCTTTTCTTGGGACACTCCAAAGGTTCGAGGCATAAATCCGCCCATGTCTGACTCCATAGCGGCAAAGTGGGTTTCGGATGCTTTTGAAGCGTATTCAAAGTAAGCCTTTGCCCCGCTTCCGCCTTGTTCTTCATCCATCCAGGCTACAACTCGGATAGTTCGTTTTGGTTTGAGGCCAAGGGATTTGATGAGTCGAAGGGCTTCCATCGCGTGAACGACACCAGCTCCATCGTCATGGGCACCGCGTCCGAGGTCCCAGCTATCGAGGTGGCCGCCCATGCAAATAACTTCGTTTGGAAATTCTGAACCCTTGATCTCGCCGATCACGTTGGACGAAGGGGCGTCGGGGAATTTCTTGCAGTTGAGAACCAAGCGGACTTTTGTTTTTCCTCGTTTAAGTGCGGCAGTTAGCTTGTTTGCAGATTGAATTCCGAGCGCAGCTGCGGGGATTTTCTTGCCTTCTCCGTAGCGCATTGCTCCGGTATGAGGCGCGTCATCGGTTGCCAATGTCATTGATCGGACGAGGACGGCAACGGCTCCAGATTTTGCTGCCGCGGTGGCTCCTCCGACTCTTTGATCGTTCGCTCCACCGTATCCTGATCCTGAGGCATTGGTATTAGTGTCGAAGGGTCGATTAAAGAAAACGATCTTGCCTTTTCCTTTATCGCCAAGGGCTTCCGCTTCCTTGAGGGAGTGAACCTCAATGACCTCGGCTTCAATTCCCGAGTGAGGGGTAGCCACACTTCCACCGAGGGCACAAATGGATAGCTTTTTCGTGCCATCCATAACCGCACTTTCGCCCGTGCCGCGGGTCCAATGGGGGACCATGCAGGCGATTTCTGAAACATTCGTTGCTCCCATTTTGGTCAGGTTATTTTTGACCCAAATGACTGACTTTGCGGCGCCAGCAGACCCACTAACCCGAGCTCCAACGTTTACGGTTAAGTCTTTGAGCATGGAGTATGCGCCTAGCTCGGCAAGACCTTTCTTCTGTATAGCCTTTATCGTTTCTTCGACGGATTGAGATTGGGCGGAGATTGCGAGAGCAACGACAAATGAGAACATTTCGCTAGATTACTCTTAACCAGGCAATTTGGGTCTCGTACCATAATGAGGAATATGATTACGTTTCTGCTTACCCTTGCCTTTCAGATACCGCCGATAGTCGCGGTCACTCCGACTAGCACCAGCACCTTTAAGGAACCACAGGTGGCAGTCGAGAATGATGGTCATGTGTACATTGCCTATGGCGCGGGGAACACAGTCTTTATATCGGTCTCGAGCGACAAAGGAAAGACCTTTGGTAGCCCGATTAAGGTTGCCGAAGCAGGCACGATTTCACTGGGAATGCGCCGAGGTCCAAGAATCGCTGCTCAGAACGGAAAAGTAACCATAACCGCCGTATATGGCCAAAAGGGGAAGGGCGCCGACGGGGACATTGTTACGTTCCGATCTGAAAATCACGGCGAGACCTGGACCTCGGGGGCAAAGGTAAACGATGTCCAAGGAGCTGCTCGTGAGGGACTTCATGCCATGGCGATAGCCTCCAACGGAACTCTCGCCTGTACATGGCTAGATTTGCGGTCCAAGGGCACCACCCTTTATCTTTCTACATCAAAGGATAGCGGCAAGTCATGGTCGAAGAATCGGTTGGCTTATGAATCTCCTAGCGGGTCAATTTGTGAATGCTGTCACCCGTCCCTTGCCTATGACCCTTATGGGCGACTTTTCGTAATGTTTCGGAACTCTCTCGACGGAGCAAGAGACATGTGGGGAATGTTTACGAACAATGGGGTCGAGTTCAGCAAGCCAACAAAAATTGGTAAGGAAAGCTGGATCATCAATGCATGCCCGATGGACGGTGGCATGATTACAGTTGACTCAAAAGGCAAGGCAACCGCCATTTGGAGGCGGGAAAGTTCGGTTTATTCGACTTCACTGGCGAATGAAGAAACTCTCGCCGGACCAGGTCAGCAGCCGTGGGGGGCATTTGGAGATGATGGTCTCTACATGGTTTGGATGGGACCAAAGGGAATTATGTCGAAAACTCCGGGCAAGGCGGGCCTGCTAGTTTCGGGGCTAGGAACTGATCCGGTTGTCGCGTCGTCGCCTGACCATAAGATTGTTGTCGCCGCTTGGACGGAAAACGGAATTAAGGCGAGTCGATTGGCAAAATAATTAATTATTTGTTGAGGAGCTTAGTCAGAGCTTCTTTTGCCAACGCTGGGCTGAAGCCTCTTGGACCTGGATCACCACGATAGACAATTTTCAGGTTCTTATCGACGATGAAGATCCGGTCCGGCCAACCATCATAGGCTTTGCTGATCTTGTCATCCATTCCATCAATCACGATTGGTAGCTTAAAGCCCAGATCCTTTCGAAGCTGCTCCGCCGCTTTTTCACGATCTGCGAAAGTCTTATGTTTGGCGATGAGAATTCCGTCCTTTTCGTTATCAGGAACTTGCCAGCCGTCGGTAGGATGGGCCTCCGTAACGTATACCATTCGGAAATCGGCTTTCTTTTTATCTTGCTCGAACCAACTGTTGAGCGCGGCCACGTGGGACCTAAACGGAGGTCATGTGCAGCTACCAAAGATGAGAATGGTGATGCGCTTTGCTTTGTTTGAATTAAGGTCAAACGAATTCTTTGACCTAAGAATTTTTGCGACCACGGCAGGTGCCACAGAACCTTGGACCGGAGCGTTGTCTGGGCGTCCTTGAAATCCAAATATGGTTAGGGCAAGCACTATCATTTTTCTTACGATTTGAATTGTATCTCAATGACGCGACTTGATTGGTTTTGGGTTAAGCTTCTAGCTCATGAGCGCACTTCTCATCGCGGTTCTTTCAATCATGGCTCCCAATGCAAATCCTACGGTGGTTAACCTTCAGTGCGAATACGCAACTCGACCATTAGCCGTTGAAACGGCATTGCCTCGACTAAGTTGGAATACCCAGTTCGCTGGAAAGAACTGGAAGCAGTCAGCCTATCAAATCTTGGTTGCGTCAAATTCTGAAAATTTGGCAAAGGATAAAGGGGACCTGTGGGACAGCGGGAAGATTCTTAGCGATGCTAGCATTCAGATCGAATACAAAGGCAGGGAGTTAGAATCACGGAAGCGTTGCTTTTGGAAAGTACGAATTTGGGACGGGTCAGGATCCGCTTCGAGTTGGAGCAAGCCCCAAGAGTGGGAAATGGGACTTCTGCAACCTGCCGACTGGGTTCGCAGCAAGTGGATTGGAATGCAAGGTTCGGATGAAGGAAGTCCTGCACCGTACCTTCGCAAGAATTTCACTTCTCAGGGAAAAATCGTTAAGGCGAGACTTTATGCGAGTGGTTTAGGATATGCGGAATTGAGCATCAACGGAAGCAAGATTGGTGCTGCGACGGAACGTGATCCT
Organism: Armatimonadota bacterium; assembly: GCA_043760685.1. Taxonomy (GTDB): domain Bacteria; phylum Armatimonadota; class Fimbriimonadia; order Fimbriimonadales; family Fimbriimonadaceae; genus Fimbriimonas. Next base: position 11,101 of record JAYUOQ010000099.1, read on the forward strand.
GGTTATACAAACTTTGATAAGCGAACCTTATATGTAGCTCACGATGTTACGTCTTCGATAAGGCCAGGCTCAAACGCCATTGGAGTCATCCTGGGTACTGGTTGGTATGATGTTCACGATCGAGCTACTTGGCGGTTCGAGAAAGCGCCTTGGCGTGGTCGTCCGAGAGTCCGCCTTTCCTTGTTCATTGACTATGATGACGGACGATGTGAGACGGTTGTCAGCGATGAAACATGGCAATGCTCGAAGGGTCCTATCCTCATGGATGGAATCTATACGGGTGAAGTTTATGACGCTCGGTTTGAGGTTCCTGGTTGGGATACGGCTGGATTTAACCAATTGGCATGGACTCGGGTCGGGCTACCTCCGATTCCCAAAGGAGTGATGAGGGCACGAGCATGTCCTCCCGTTGTTGTTGCCCAAACGATAAAGCCCGTCTCAATTAAGGAGCCAAAGCCTGGAGTTTTTGTCGTGGACTATGGACAGAACTTTGCCGGACACACACGTTTGAATCTGAAAAATGCTCCGGCTGGGACAAAGGTAACCATGCGTTACAGCGAAAAACTGGACGACAAAGGCATGATTGAGCGGTCAGAAATCGAGAAATTCATGACGAAAGAGACGCCGATTCAGCCATTTCAAACGGATGTCTACATTGCGAAGGGTGGAGCCAAAGAGAGTTGGGAGCAACGATTCTCTTATCAGGGTTTCCGATACATGGAGGTCACGGGTTTTCCGGGGAAACCGTCCAAAGAAAATTTTGACGGGCGATTTGCGCATACGGACTTAGAGTCAGCGGGCGACTTCTCGTGCTCGAATGAATTGCTCAACAAAATACAAAGTGCGACACGCTATGCATATTTGAGCAACGCACAGAACATTCCGACTGACTGCCCGCAACGCGAGAAGAACGGATGGACGGGCGATGCACACTTGGCTTGCGAAGCGGGATTGATGAACTACAAGTCAGCGTCGTTTTATACAAAGTGGCTTGATGATTTTGCCGACGACCAACAGAAGGATGGTCGGTTTAGCCTGATTATTCCCAGTGGTGGTTGGGGACAAGGGGCTTGCCACCCGTCGTGGGACAGCGCGTTTGGGATTATCGCGGATGATATACTCAAGTATCAAGGCGACTCTCGCCTGATAACTAAGCACTATGATCATCTGAAGCGATACGTTGACTATTTGTATTCGCAGACGAAGAACGACGTGGTGCCGTTTGATAGCTTGGGTGATTGGTTGCCTTGGAAGACCGAGACTTCGAGTCAATTGACGTCGACAGTCATGCTGTTTATTGATGCGAAAATTGTCGCCAAAGCAGCTCGCTTGAAGGGTCTAGAGGCGGACGCTGCCCAGTTTGAGGGAATTGCTGCCCTTGTGAGGACGGGCCTGAATCGGGACTTCTATCAACCGGCAAAGTTCTCTTCGATGACTCAAACTGCTTTGTCTTTGGCAGTCTATTTTGACATTGTGCCAGCGGCTCAGAAGAAGGCAGCATTTGATGCGCTGGTAGCCAACGTCGAAACGCAAGGACACATTGACACCGGAATCATTGGTGCGAAATATATTCTTCGGGCTTTATCGGAAAATGGTCGAACTGACTTAGCCTACAAGTTGGTTGCCCGGAAGGAGCAACCGGGTTGGGGATGGTGGATTGAGCAGGGAGCGACGACCCTATGGGAAGATTGGAAGGGCGAGTCTTCGTTGAACCACATCATGTTTGGTGATGTGAGCAACTGGTTCTTTCAGTGGATTGCAGGAATCGGATTGGATTCGAACACTTCAGCGTTTAAGCACGTAATGATCCGACCTCAACCGGTTGGAGACCTCACGTGGGCAAAGGCTACGGTTAATTCGCCCTACGGGATGATTTCATCTTCTTGGAAGAAGGATGCCAAGGGATTTCATTTGGATGTCACGGTTCCGGCAAATACGACGGCAACGGTGACGTTGCCCGGTTCGGGTGAGAAGAAGGAGATAGGGTCGGGGACTTATTCGTTTGAAGTAGCGATGTAATTAGCAGTTAGAATGTATTCGCTCCGCTCAATCGACTCATCCGGTTCGCAGGCTCACCGACTTCTCTGTCCAGAGAAGTATCTCGCTTCGCGAGGCTGCCTTTTTTTGTTATCAGGAGATAGGGTCGGGGACTTATTCGTTTGATGTAGCGAAGTAGGAATCTTGCTGGGAGTCAAAATTGCCTCTTGATGAGCTTCGCTCAATCGACTCATCCGGTTCGCCTTACAGTAGCGTTTGAATCTAAATGAACCGGCTCACCGGCTTCTCTGTCCAGAGAAGCATCTGCCTTCGGCAGTGACAGCATTTACGGGTTGATTAGTTCCTACTGATTTCAGTGAGAAAAAGGAGATCGAGTCGGGAACGTATTCGTTTGATGTTTCGAAGTAGTCAGGTGGCTAAGGTTTTGCCATTCGATAAATGGTGTTCCCAATATTTGAGCGGCCCGGACCACCCGGACCACACAGTCTCGGGAGTCCAGCCACCGCCTTCATTTTCGTAGTCTTCCCAGGTCATGTCGGCTTCGTCGAGGACAGCTAGGAGTGCTTCTCGTGTTGGAAGTTCCGCATTATAATGAATGAACTCCGCGACCGCACGGTATTGACCGGGCGTCAAGTTTGCGCGAAAGTGCTGGGTGAAGTCGATCTCACTCGACAAGTCCATTGACCCAAGTTTCAT
>JAYUOQ010000100.1:0-13771 GCA_043760685.1 Armatimonadota bacterium
ACCCCGCTGGCCGCAGTTTTTCTTCGGTGCCTTGGTGCGAAAGTTGGCAAAAATGTCACTTTTGAGTCTCTCGATATTGATGCTCCTGGACTTATTGAAATTGGTGATGATTGCAGTTTTGAAAATTCCTCATGGCTCCATGCCGCAACAGTTAGTAACGGATTGCTTCACTTGCGAAAGATCAAAGTTGGCGATGGATGTGTGATCGGTGTCCGATCAGGTGTTGCCGGTGGAGGAGTCATGGAAGACGGTTCGGTTTTGCGTGACCTTGGTTGCATAGGTCGAAATGTTGTGATTCCTGCTGGTGAAGAATGGGCGGGCACTCCAGGAAGAAAGATTGAGGAGCGACTGCTGCCACAGTATGATGTATCCAAGCGACCACCAAAACGATGGCTCGCCATGTTTGGGTTTTTCCAAATAGTTCTTGTTGCTCTTTTAGCGGTGCTCGAATCGGTTCCATTTATGCTAATTGCGTTTAGCTTGTATAACACCAGTGAAGGATTTTTTGAGTACCTCTTAGAACCCGTCTTTGCTATTGGACTTGTCTTGATTGCGTGTGGGCAGGTTCTATTGGTCAAATGGATTACCATTGGCAAACTTAAACCAGGAGTCTTTCAGTATCCTGGCTATTATTGGCTTCGCAAATGGTTTGCGGAGAAGCATCTTGAGCTTTTGAGCAGCACTCTTGTCCCGATCTATGATTCCCTGTTTACAAGAACTTGGTGCCAAGCTCTGGGGATGAAGTGTGGCCCTCGGTGTGAAATCGCCTTGCCAAGGCGAATGCCTTACGATTTAGTCGAAATGGGGGCAGAAAGTTTCCTCGCGTCCGAAGTAAGTATCGGTATGCCGATTCGCCGAAATGGCACGATAACCTTGTCGAGAACGACGATTGGTAAACGGGTATTTCTTGGAAATGACTCTGTTGTTCCGCAGGGGTCCAATATTCCTGATGAAAGTTTGCTCGGGGTTCTTAGTGCGTCCCCTTCGCCTGAAATCATGGGTGATGCAATCGAGCAGGCTTGGCTAGGTTCCCCTGCATTTAGACTGCCTCGTCGACAAGTTACCGATACCTTTGGGATTGAAAAGACCTATCGCCCGCCGAAGCGACTTTACATTGAGCGCCTTTTCCACGAAGCCTTTCGAATCGCTTTACCGAGCATGTTTTCGCTGATGCTAGCAGCCTTATTTATTGAGACCTTTGTTGAAATTTGGGATAGGCACTCGATCGTTCTCAGTGTTCTATCACTGCCTTTCCTCTATTTGTTGACGGCTCTCTTAGGGGCAGTCATTTGTCTAATTAGTAAGTGGATATTTGTCGGGAAATATAAGCCTTCGGTTCAGCCGCTATGGAGCCGACAAGTATGGAACGTAGAGACATACTCGGCGATTTTGCATGACTTTGGTGTGCCTCTCTTCGTTCTTCCTCTCGTGGGAACTCCGATGATGGCGGCGTTCATGAGGTTTCTTGGAGCGAAGGTTGGGCATCGGGTGTTTATGAACTCGACTGACTTTACAGAAACGGACTTGATTTCAATTGGTGATGATGTTTCAATCAATGCAAATGCACCGTTACAGGCTCACCTTTTCGAGGATCGGGTCATGAAGATTGGTCCAATCACCATCGGCGACCGATGCTCGGTCGGTACCTACTCGGTCATCTTGTGCGAGTCTGAACTCAAACACGATTCCCATATTGGCGACCTGTCCTTGGTCATGAAGGGAGAGACCATTCCCTCGCACACGTATTGGGCTGGCTCGCCGGCGCAGATCGACCAGAATGCTGGCAGGAAGTAGATTCTATGGACGCCACCATTATATGGTCGCTAGGGAATACAACCGTTTGGCAGTTCTTGCTGAATCCATTTTATGATGAGATTAGCTATTGGCGATGGCACGTTTTGAATGCTTCAGAGTTTGAGAAGGCGGAGACCTACGGCAATGATCGACTTCGATCGGAGTTCATTGTTAGAAGATGCACCCTACGTCAAATACTCAGCCCTTACGTCACGTGCGATGCCCAAAAGATTGAATTTCAAATTGGAGAATTTGGAAAGCCGTCAGTGGTTGGATATCCGATCTATTTCTCGACCTCATCATCCGGCGGTTTTGGATTAGTCGCAGTTTCTACGGAAACGGAGGTCGGGGTTGATATTCAAATTCACAATGAAGCCCTGGCGAGCCCAGACTTTACGTTTTTGACCGCAAATGAGGCCGAAGCAGTTCGAACATCGGCAAATGGATTAGACATTTTCTACCGAATTTGGACCCGAAAAGAAGCATTTGTAAAGGCAACCGGACAAGGCTTGCGATTTCCAATTCAAACGTTGGATGTACTTCCCGATCAAACGGACCATTGTTGGCTAGAAATGCCTGAGCCGGTTTACGTTAAGGACCTAAAAATTCCCGCTGGCTACTCCGCCGCCATCGCTTGGCAGGCATAAAAAAGGTCAGCATAATAGGCTGACCGATTTCGAAATTGGGTGCGGGGACAGGATTCGAACCTATGACCTCCGGGTTATGAGCCCGACGAGCTACCAGACTGCTCCACCCCGCGGTGAGACTAAGATTATGACTTTGTTTGTCTTCGAAAGTCAAGGCAAATATTGATGGAGCCTGCAAATCGCATTGGTTTTATTGAGTCGAATTGTGGGATCATGGAAGGAATGGTTAAGCGACTGGTACTTGGCGCAATATTGATGGCTAGCGTTGGATGCGGTGGATTAGGGATTCCCACGACGACGGTTCAACTTGGGGCAACGCCTCAAACAATTACGAATGGGCAAAGCACGACCTTGGCATGGACTTCCGTTAATGCCAATGCCGTTGTTACATCGAATTTTGGTGCGACAACAACAAGCGGAACGAAGTCAGTCAGTCCAACAGCGACGACGACTTATACCATAACCGTTCAATCTCCGTTGGGTGATACGTCCACGGCGAGCACCACAGTTACGGTCAATTAGCTACAAAAAAGCCCCACAGGATCATTCCTGTGGGGCTCTTTTGTACCTCGAATTTACTTAAATCCCTTTACTGTGCTATCAATAAAGCCCTTGAGACTTACATGAGCTGAGCTAGGATCATACTTGTAGATTGAAGCCCTGGCTTTTTCAATCCACATCATTGCTTCTTCTTTTTTGCCTGCAGAATTTAAGACGGCAGCATGATATGTGAAGGCAATCGCTGCAACTTTGTCGTCTGACATTTCAGCGCACTCTCCGCACATTTTAACCAACTCTTCCATTGATGCTTTGTTCTTGAGGTTTTGTGCCATTCCTCGTGCCAGCGAACACCAACTTACGGAGTCAATACCCTTCACGTTGCCTGCATATTTCTTGAAATATGAAAAGGCAAGATCCGGATTGGTTCTTGCGGCCGCGCTAATAACCGACATGATTTGCTGGCTCTTGTCGCCCTTTCCACTTGCAATATAGGCATCAATTGCCTTTTTATCCCCAGCCTTAAGATCAACGGCTAGTTTCTTTTGGGCTTCAGCGGATACTTTTGCGGCGGCAGCTTCCTTATCAAACTTTGCCTTAAAGCCGGCAAGGTCATAGGTTTTGTTGGAAACTTCCTCGAGTGGTTTCTCCATTTCCATCGGATGACCGATCCATGCGATATTGCCCTCTTCGTTAACGATGAAGGCGCACGGGATACCATTTCGACCGGCGGCTCGCATCCATGTGGTTGCGATGGTATCTTTGTCATCGTCAAGCACGATGTTGTATCGCATCTTTTCGGTGTTCTTGGCGACCCACTCGTTTACGCGAGTAACGTGGGTACCGACTTCTTCCTTTACTTTTGGATCGTTGGTTCGAAAATCCCAGGTGTTGACGCTAACAAAGCTAACCTTACCTTTGTACTTGTCGGCCATGTCACTGAGGTGTGGCATTGAGGCGATACAGGGACCGCACCAGGTTGCCCAAAATTCAATGACGTAAGTCTTTCCTTTTTCAAGGTTGCTGATTTTGTCGCCTTTGACGAAGCCTGCGACAGGAAAGGCAGGGGCTTTGTCACCAATAGTGAGTTGCGCTGAAGCAAGTCCGGAGACGGCGAGCGCAGAAATAATAGCAAATGCTGTACGGATACGCATAATTCCTATCTTACGAGATTTTTCAATTTGATAGTGTCATTTTGGGCAATTTATTCACATCCTTAGTGACTGAACGAATTCTTCCTTCAAAATAGACCTATTAATCCCGTTTCAACATCTCGAATTCAATTGCTTGACTCCACTACGATTAACCAAATCGCGGCCGGTGAAGTTGTTGAACGTCCGGCCGCAGTCGTTAAGGAATTAGTCGAAAATGCTTTAGATGCTGGGGCAACTCGAATTGAAATTGAGCTTGCCGGTGCTGGTCGCGAGTTGATTCGGGTTAGCGATAACGGGTATGGGATGACGGCTGAAGAAGTAAAGCTAAGCCTTCAACGACACGCTACCTCGAAGATTCGAAGCCTGGAAGACCTTAACGAAGTTCGGTCGCTCGGATTTCGGGGGGAAGCTATTCCTTCGATCGGCTCCGTCTCAAGACTTACGATTGCGACTGCAGTCGAAGACGGGATGAGGACGGTTGTTCGAGTTGAGGGCGGCGAATCTTTGCCTGACTCGGCAGTCGCTGGGCCAAAAGGAACTGAGATTCGCGTAGAAGATCTTTTTTACAACACTCCAGCGCGATTGAAGTTCTTGAAGAGTGATACAACCGAGGTCGGTCAAGCTGTCGATCACGTCATGAAGTACGCAATTGCCAATCCGGGAGTCGCATTTTCATTGACCCATAACGGTCAGAAAGTGATTCTGACGAATGGAAATGGTGAACAATTGGAAGCAATTTCCGACGTTTGGGGTCGGGATACGGCCCGATCTTTGGTTCCGGTTGACGCTGTACTTGGTGGTCTGCGACTAGTTGGTTACGTTTCGCCACCGCACATTACAAAGCCAACTCGGAACCTTCAGTATTTGTACGTGAACGGTCGTCCGATGAAGAGTCGAACATTGACGGTCGCTTTGGATCAAGCTTTCAGGGATTTGACTCCGGAACGTCGATTCCCACTTGTGGCGCTCAATATCGAAATCGAGCCATCTCGAATTGACGTCAATGTTTCACCGACGAAGACCGAAGTTAAGTTTCAGCAAGAGGGCGTTGCGTTTGAGGCATTAAGGGTTTGCATTCGTGAGGCTTTGCTCGCCCATGGAATGATGCCTAGTGCCTCGGCAATTGCAACCGCAAATCAGGCCTTGCGAGAATCTCAAGGATCGACTTTTGGTCAGGGTTATACGGCTCCAACGGATCTCTCTATTTACGCCCAGTCGCCGTTGCCTCATCAGGCGGTGACGATGCAAGATCAAGGCAAGATTGATTTCAATGACTTCGTTCCGACAGCGTTTTCGAATCAACTGGGACTCGCCCATGAGTCAATGCAATACATCCGGCTTTTGGATGATTTGCGGATCATTGGGCAGGCAATGAAGACGTTCATCATTGCCGAGACTCGACACGGATTGGTCATTGTTGACCAGCACGTCGCCCACGAGCGAATTTTGTACGAGTATCTTTGTGGGCTCAAGCGATCTACTTTGATTGAGAAGCAGGCGCTGATGCTACCAGAGACACTGCATTTGGATCGGAGAGCGGCTCTCTTGCTTGAGGAGAGATTGGATGAAATTCGTAGTGTGGGATTTGACTTGGAGTCATTTGGCGGCGATGCCTATGTGGTTCGCTCGATTCCTGCGGCCCTTCGAGGCAAAGATCCAATTAAGTATCTGAAGGATTTGATTGACGAATTGGTCGAATCGTCGGTGACTCGAAAACTGGTGCCCACACGTGAACAAATATGGATCATGTCTTCGTGCAAAATGGCGGTTAAGTCGGGCGATATCCTCAGTCACGCCGAAATGGAAAAGCTAATGATTGACTTGGCGACGACGGAGAATCCTTACCACTGCCCACACGGACGTCCGATCACGGCGACGTTAACCCGTGATGATCTTTTGAGGCTGTTCAAGCGGATTTAATTATGAAGAAGACTCCATTTATCGTTGGTTGTATTCTGTTTGGAATCGCGGTGGCTTTGGCATACTTGGGCCGTATCGAGCCAGAAAGCGATCTGTCGTTTCTGAAAGACTTTTCGTACACGGTTTCGAACGAAGACGGGGAGTCAAACTATCGAATCGAAGGGGAATGGGCCAAGATTGCCGCCGCGATTCCGGGCACTTCGTCCGCCAAGGTCGAGGTCACACCGCAAGGGACGACTTACAACTTCTATTTGCCAAGCGGTAAGGCAGCGACCTTTGTCACGTCGGGTAAGCCAAATAAGCCGAGTCATCTTATTTTTGAGGATCGACCGACGGCATGGTGGATTCGGGTCTTGCACCGTCTTGGTTCTGTGTAACAAGGAGGCTCGAACATATATGCTTATTTTAGGAATTGACCCGGGACTAGAGAGTGTTGGCTACGGCGTAGTTCGGAAGGTCGGATCAAAGATTGAGGCGGTGGACTTCGGTCTGATCAAGACTCCACGAATATTGATTCCGGAGCGGTTGAAGCTGATTCACGACGGAGTAGTCGAACTGATTGAGAAGCACCATCCGGATGCAATGGCGACGGAACGGTTACTGTTTACCAAAAATGTCACAACGGCGATGGACGTTGCCAAGGCTTTGGGAACGATTTTGCTCGCTGCCGCCGACACCGGCATTGAGTGGGCAGAGTATTCGCCGCCTGAGGTTAAGTTATCAGTGGTTGGAACAGGCAAAGCCGACAAGAAGCAGGTGACGTTTATGGTTCGGCGGCTTTTGGCTCTGAAAGAAGACCCAAAGCCGGACGATGTTGCGGATGCGTTGGCGATTGCCATCTGCCACGCGTTTCGGCACAATATGCCCAAGTAGGGCTCAGCGCTCAGAGCACTCCACATAATCCATTTAGAACAAGAAGTCAGTCGTCAAGAAGTTACTGCTTCTGGTGGCGATGATGTCGTTTACTAGGTCTCGGTTTGCTTCACTGTAATCGGTGGCGACGAGTGACCGGATTGAGAAGCGCTTGAGCGCATCTGATACTGACAGTGTTCCTTCGGCAGAAGCTTTTCGACCCGTGAACGGGAAGGTATCCGGACCGCGTTGGCACTGAACATTCAGGTTGACACGGGACACTTGGTTTACCATCGCGTCGATGAGTGGACCAAGCACTTTTGGATCGTAGCCGAAAAGTGATACTTGCTGACCGAACTGAGTTTCGACGGCGTAGGTCATGACTTCCGAAATGTCGTCGTAGGCTCGAATAGGGATTACCGGACCAAACTGCTCGACTTCATGGAGCCTCATCTCGGGGGTGACTGGATAAACGATCGCCGGGTGCATGAAGTTTTCGATGGTTTCGCCTCCTCCTTCGTTCATGACCTTTGCGCCCATAGAGACGGCTTCGTCAATGAGTTCTTTGAGCCACTTGGCCGCATTTATGTCTGCCAATGGAGTGAGAGAAACACCTTGTTTCCACGGTAAGCCGCCTTGAAGGTTGTTTACTCCAATCGAAAGTTCCGTAATGACTTCGTCAACGCGAGACCTATGCACGAAAAGGATTTTCAGGGCGGTGCATCGTTGTCCATTGAACCCAAGCGTTCCGGCGACGAGTTGCGGAATTGTAACTTTGATGTCGGCATCGGGAAGGATCACGGCAAGGTTTTTTGCATCAAGCGATAAGATCGATTTGAGGCGGTGTGGCTTAGGGTGGTACGTTTTGAGTTGATCGGCGGTCTTTGATCCACCGATGAATGCGAGGAGCTCAATGCCGCCGTGTTGGAGGATTGGAGGAATAATTTCTGTGCCACGACCGTTGATGATGTTGACAACTCCGGCAGGGAAGGAATCTCGAAAAGCTTCTAGCAACGGAGTGTTGAGGAGCTGACCAAATCGCGGCAACTTGGAGATAACCGGGTTACCCATGATGATCGCTGGGATCAATGTGGTGAAGGTTTCGTTCAGCGGATAATTATAGGGTCCCATACACAAAGTTGGACCAAACGGTGAACGCCGAATCTGAGCAAGGAATCCTTTCTCGACTGTAAAACCGGAATTCTTTCGATCCAAATCCTTCAGTGCAACGATCGTGTCCTCGATGTATTGGACCGTTCGGTCAAACTCCTTTTGGGCGTCGGCAAGGTTTTTGCCGATCTCCCACATGATCAGTTCAACGACGGTTTCTCGAACCGCCTTCATGCGGATGACAAATGCTTCGACGGCGTTGATTCGGGCAGCGACCGTCATTGTTGGCCATTCGCCCTGACCGTTATCCCACGCTTTTTGCGCGGCGTGGAGGGCTTCTAAGGCTTCTGAGGCATCGAGGACAGGTGCGTAACCAAGAGTTGGACGGACAATACCGTCATTCCAATTGAAGAATAGGCAGGATTTGACTTCGTTGGTTGGTCCCTTCCATTCGCGTATTTCGCCACCGATCAGATATCTGTTTCCATTGACAACTTCTGGGACTGGTCGTCCGTCAGATTGCCAATTGAGAGGATCGGTTGCCGAAAGTGATGCGGTGGGCATGCTTTATAGCCTACCCACCGAGGTTCCGTTCTAGAACTTGAATTGGACTCTAAATGTGAGGGTTTTGTAGGAAGTTTGACCAACTGGATTGGTTGGGTTCTTGTTCCAGTCTGCTGCGAAAGAAACGCGCAAGAATGGGTTAACGTCCTTTGCCATGCCAATTCCGTATAGAGTTTGGATTCTTCCAGCCAAGTCCCTATTTCGGTCAAAGGTTTCGTAGCGTAGAACAGCCGTATCGGTGTCGTTGAGCTTGTAGTCAACGTTAACATGTCCACCGGATACTTTGTTAGCGGATGCGACTGTTGCTAAAGGCACTCTGTCTTTACCGATCATGTACTCGCTTCGGATATCTAGTCTCGATCCCGTCGGATGGTAGCGAAGATCCGCGTACATAAAGTTGCGATCGGTTTGCGCCAAGTTAACTGCACCAGCCGAGTATGACGGGCGATTACCAGACATCGCTGAAAACCCCATATCCCATGCTCCGTGTCGGGCTTTAACACCGTAGACAGGCATGACTTCTCCCTTCGTAGGTGAATCTGACTGCTCAGGATCACCAATTGTCAAAGAATTGAAAAGTCCGACGAACCAATAGGTTCCTTCGTCGCCGTTTTGAAAGAGCAATCCACGACCAGCCTCAGCATTGAAAAATGTTTGTTCGTAAACAGATCGTTCTGGCCATATCCGGTTTCCACTGGAATAGTTGATTTCGTAACCCATTGGTATTTGTTGGGACCCCATGGTATAAGTTGGTCCTGACTTCGCCTTAAACGTATTTGGCTTGTATTGGATAAATGCTTGACGGACTTGGGCAGTGGAGTTGTTTGAGCCAGAAGCAAATTCCACGCTTAGGCGACCCATAGTCTTTTCATCACCCATGTAGTTGTAATTCAACCGAGTGCGTCGATTTCGGAAAAATCCGCTATTCTTGGAGGCTTGATCTGTCGAAAAATATTGGTGTTGAATGAAACCACTGAACCAGCCGAAATTGGTTTTGTCGGCGTTCTTTTGGGGCTCCAAAATCAAAGGCTTAATTTCTTCATTCGAACCATCGAACGAAAGACCGACACAAACGAGGCTAAGCGCCATTAAAGACAGAATTCCTTTCATTAAAGGAGAATCGTACCAAACGAACTATAACAAAATGTTAACAATGTTAATAACTTTTTCTTAACAAACTAAGAAAACGAATTCAGGGTGAATTGTTATCAATCGGATTCATATTGGCGTGGAGCCTTTAGCCCGGTTCAAGCCATAATGAATCAGTGAACGTTCCTCCCGTAGAAGACTTGACACCAAGTCAAATTGTTGCCGAACTTGACAAATACATCATTGGGCAAACAGCAGCCAAGCGGGCGATTGCGGTTGCGCTGAGAAACCGATATCGACGTCAACAGCTTCCAGAGGAAGAGAGAAATGACGTTCAGCCAAAGAACATTTTGATGATCGGACCTACGGGCGTAGGTAAGACTGAGATCGCCCGGCGATTGGCGCAAATGGCGAGGGCTCCATTTGTGAAGGTCGAAGCGACGAAGTTCACCGAAGTTGGATACGTTGGACGGGACGTTGAATCCATTATTCGGGAGTTGGTTGCGACCGCGGTTCGACTCGTCGAAAAGGAGCGAATGGAAGCGGTCAAGGTTGATGCCGAAAAGTATGCAATTGACCGAATAATCGACTTACTCGACAATGAACTGAATCCTACTACTTTCTATCCCGACGAAGACGAAATCATTGACTGGGAAAAGCGAGCGGCGGATGATCTGGCTAGGAAGGAGAATGTTCGAGCAGAGCTGGAAGCCGGTGGACACCGCGATGCGATGATCGAATTTGATGTTGAAGAACCATCGAATCCTTTCTTGCAAGTATTCACTCCGGGCGGAATGGAGGAGATGGGCTTTGACATGAATCAGCTCACGAACCCATTTGGTAACAAGCGGGTGATGCGAAAGGCGTCCGTTTCCGAAGCGATGAACATCTTGATCGATGAAGAAGCGGGCAAATTGATTGACCGGCATAGCGTTCACCGAGAGGCGGTCATGCGGGCAGAGCAAACTGGAATCGTTTTCATTGACGAAATTGATAAGGTGGCGGGAAAGAATGGCGGAAGTGGTCCGGATGTCAGCCGAGAAGGTGTCCAGCGGGATCTCTTGCCGATCATTGAAGGTTCCACGGTTCAAACCAAGTTTGGTCCGGTGAATACCGAGCACATTTTGTTTGTCGCCGCGGGAGCGTTTCATATGTCGAAGCCGAGCGATTTGATTCCTGAACTTCAGGGACGATTGCCGATTCGGGTCATGTTGGAATCACTTAACGGGGCCGATTTCACCCGAATTTTGACCGAGCCCAAGAATGCCTTGATCCGCCAGTATCAGAGCCTGCTGAAAGTAGAAGGCGTCAATGTCGAGTTTACGAAAGATGCGATTGAAGAAATTGCAAGACTGGCTGAACAAGTGAATAAAACGACCGATAATATTGGTGCTCGTCGGTTACAGACGATGATGGAGATTCTGTTGCATGAAGTCCTGTTCGATGCTCCAGAAAAAGCTCCGAAGCAGGTGACTTTTGATGGCGCAAGCGTCAGAGCCATGCTTGAAGACTTCGTGGCGAACCTAGAACGAGCGAAACTCATGGTGTAACGATGGTCAAACCACTCGCCGCAAGCGCAATAGTCTTTGTCTTCACTCAGTTTTCCCTTGCTCAGTTGCCCCTTTGGACTGAAGCGGAAAAGACGCATATCAAGTCGTATTGGATGGAGCCAGGTCGATATTCCGTAGCACCATCCGATAAGTATGCGGTTCGATTGACGGTTGTTGGATCCAAATGGTTTTGGGACTATAACCGCGCGAGAGGGCTGGGAAAAACTCCTCCTGGACAAGTGCCCGGCGCAAATTCGGAAGAAGAGGTTGCGTGGGAAAAGTGGCTGAACGCCAAGGTTGCTCGTGACCGATATCTGGCAGCGTGCGCGGCCGAAACGCTCAATGCGAAGCTTCAGCGTCGGGAACCAAAATATCCCGCTGAGGTTCTAGAACCATCACCGGTTGATCCGGTTTTGGTGTCAAAGTTTGGGATGCCGCCGACCTTTGCGGCTAACGTGCTGCCGAATAAGATTTCAGTTCGCTTTGATGACATGACTTTGAACTATTCGGACAATGTTGATATGCGACCTCGATATGCTTACTTTCGCTTTGACACCGGCGTGAACTCAGAAGGGCAGTCGATTAAGACCATTCCGTCTAATGAACTTGACACCATTTTGAAGGATTGCGGCTATGACGATTCGGACACAAAAGTTTTTAAGTCGATTTCAATTCTTGAGGGTGGATTTGATTCGATCAACACTTATGACACGGGATATGTTTCGATTGGGTTTATTCAGTTCGCCTCTTTGAAGGAAGGTGCCGGATCACTTGGTCGAGCGTTATTGAACTACAAGAATGAGGATCCAAAGGGTTTTGACACTGACTTTCATCAGTTTGGAATCGAAGTTACTTCGGACGAGAAGCTAGTGGCTCTGGATTTGATTACAAAGGAAGAGAAAGTTGGTCCCGAGGCAAACAATCAGATCATTGCCGACAAGCGATTAATTGCTGCATTTCAGCGGGCAGGTAAGTATCGACCCTTCCGAACCAGTCAGCTCAAGTCGGCGAAGCAAGTTTATTGGCCAATGAACGATAAGGTAACGGTCACGATTGGCTCGAACAAGGTCGTTCGTCCGCTATCGGACTTTGTTCGCTCCGAAGCCGGCAAGGCAGTTTTCTTGGATCGTAAGGTCAATACCGGAAACATTGGGGGGACGAGTGCTGCTCTTCAAGCTATTGCGGAAGCAGCCAAGGTGGATAAGGTCGAGGACTTGGCGAAATATGAAGCGTTATTGATTAAGTGTATGTTCTACCGGTTTGATCCGATGAAGACAGATGAACTGAGCAAGCCCGAGCCGTGCGAGATGTTTCAGAGCGTATTACGACGTTACGGAAGGGACTAATTTTTCGGATCTAAAATTCAATTGATTCCGAGTCAGGTTCGCCTCACCCGCTTCGCCAAGCAGTTTCCGATCTATTGATGGAATTGGCTCAGCGCCCTCTCCGTCCGAAGAGGGATCTTGGTTTGCGATAAGCTAGATACTCTTGCCATCCCGGTTGCTCTTAAGGATGTTTCAGAGCGTATTGCGGCGATAAGGAAGGGACTGAGATTAGTCCTTATCTGTACTTCTCGAGATGCTTTCCCATTCAGTAAATTCGTCGCGAACGCTTTCGAGGTTTGCCATTGCCCGATCGTATGCGTCGCCGCCAAGCAACAATCGCAATGGCGGGTTTGGGTTCTCGGCGACATCAATCATCGCTTTCACCGCTTTTAGTGGGTCACCCGGTTGTTTGCCGGCAAAGGTGTCGAAGAACTCAAGAGTCTTGCCAGCGGTTTCGGCATAGTCCTCAATTTCGTTGGCGATTCGGCGGTAGTTATGCCCGTAAAAGTTGGTGTGGAAGCTGCCTGGTTCGATGAGGATGGTACGGATTCCGAGTGGTCTGAGTTCTGCTTCCAGCGATTCGGTCAAACCTTCAAGCGCAAACTTGGATGAGCCATAGACTCCGCTTCCGGGGAAGGACATCCAGCCAGCGATGCTCGAAATGTTCAAAATTGTTCCATTCCTCTGTTCCCTCATAGATGGTAAGGCGGCTTTGAGGACATTGAGGACTCCGAATACATTCGTTTCGAACTGTTGCCGAACGGTTTCCATCGGAACTTCTTCGAGTGAGCCATAAACCCCAAATCCCGCATTGTTGACCAAGACATCGATTCGACCAAATGTGTGAAGAGCCATTTGGACAGCGCTGGAACACTGCTCGGGATCAGTCACATCCAGTTGAGGAAGGAGAATTCGTTCGCCAAAGCCCTGACGAAGAAATTCAAGTGAAGGAGGGTTGCGTGAGGTCGCGACAACCGTTTCTCCACGATCTAGGAGTTCGTCGACCATCATCCGACCGAAGCCTGTCGAGGAACCCGTAATAAACCAAACTTTTCCCGCCATTTACCAAGGCAGTTTAGCGTGCATGTGGAAGAATCCGCCAGTTGGACCATCTTCAGGTAAGGTTGCAAGCCAAACGTTTGTCTTTGCCCCATCCTCAAGTTCCATCAATGCGCCTTCTCCACCGAGGCCTGTTTTCACCCAGCCTGGATGTCCCGAATTCACCTTTATGTTGGTTTCTTTCAGTTCAAAGGCAAGTAAGGTGGTGA
>JAYUOQ010000101.1:0-1970 GCA_043760685.1 Armatimonadota bacterium
CCAGAATAATTGTCTTTTCGAGCCCAATGCGACCCTCAATTTTGAGGAACTGCTCAGCCGACATAAATTCAACGCATTGCGGTCCATTTGCCACTAAGTACTGACTGGCGGCGGTCAAGAGAAGCGTTTTCCCACATCCTGCCGGCCCAGTAATTGCGACGAAAGGTTGATGATTCGTTGCAAAAAGCAATGTCGCTTCAATAGCTTTAACATTCGTATGGAGGGGTGCTATGACCCTGAATCCGGTTTCTTCGGCGGGCAAAACCACGGCCGACATTCGAGCCTGCTTTACAGGTTCTATAGTACTAAAAATTTCAAACTCCAACGAAAAAATATGATGCCGATTCAGATGTTTTTTCATTCCTGAATGGTTCACATATTGTGAAGGAGTCGGGCGTTGACGTCAAGGTTGCGTATCGCAAATCTGTGGATTGAATACTCGCTTATGCGTACATTTTCTTGCTTATGCTCTCATTTTCATAAGTTATGCACAATTTAATAATTTGCGCTAATGCTTGATCTTTTTCCAATACGTTTTGAATACAAATGTTGGACTGTTGCTGGGCGTGTGGCACGAAAGACACTGCTTTTCGGTCACCTTAGGCAAATGAACTGCTCGAGGGTTTCGAGCATGTTCGCGACCGGCACCATGGCACGATTCACATCCGACTTGAGCCAAGTTCTTTGTCTTTTCGTAAAGGAACCCCTTACTTGAATTTAAACCAACAACGTGACAACTCACACAATCAGGATCAGCTTGGTGACCTTCCTTGACAAGACTCTCGTAGGCATGAGCGTGCTTGGTCTTTGAAAATTGCTGATAGACCTTTCCATGGCAACTCTTGCAATTGACCGACCCAGCAAAGTCCTCGGAAGAGTTCTTTGATACCGAATCAATGAGTCTCTCTTGAGTAACCCGAGAGAGATAACTCTGATAGATCTTTTCAGCCTGAGCATCATCTTTGACCGACGGCTCTAGTGGAATCACTTTTGCCGATACGAACTCCTTGCCTCGAAACGTTGCCACCACAACGCCCCGCAAATGAGAGCCAGGTGATACTTTAGATCCATTGACGGTTGGAATACCTTCCGAGCCATAGACAACCATTTCGTGGGGTTCTTTCAGGCCATCGATAGCCGTTCGCGGACCATCAAACAAGAGCACCTCCACACCTTTTTCACCCCCAAGTTGCATGGCCTGGTTATTGGTTGCCGAAACCGTTAGCCCACCAACAGTTGCTTCCGATATCGTTGGCATCGTTGGATCAGATATTGGCGTAAGCCACTTCTTTTTTGACAAAGGGGAAGCAGCATATAAAAGTCCAACGCCTTGCTGAGCGTCACGACTGGTATAAGCCACGGCATCAATGCCGAGGGAGCCCAATAGCTCTCCGTAAGTTTCCGCTTTCATTTGGGACTGTCTGCCGGGGACATCAATAATATCGCCCGTATCGATCCAAATGACATTGCCTTTGGCTTTCATATTTCGCACGATTGTTGCGAGTCTTTTCAACCCGCCACTCATAGGCTTCGTGCATCCGCAAGGGGAAAGGTGACCTTTGGCTCCTCCAGAAATGATGACCGTAACTTCCGCCGCCGTTTGAGGTTTATCGGATCCTTTGAAACCGAATCCGAGCAAGCCAAAAGCAATGGTGGGAAGGAGCCACTTCATGTCTGGCTTGTCTGGACTGGCAGCTTTATGACGGGTTGCTTAGCATCATCCGTTTCTACAGTAATCGTGCCCTTTACACGGTGGCCAGGTGCCTTACCGTTGTAGAGAACCCGGATAGTATAGGTCGAAGGGTTCGTCGGCGGGTTTGGAGTTATCTCAAAGGTCAAATAAGCTGAATCCGAGCTTACTTTCTTGATTGAAAATGGTCGTCCGGGACGAACCAAGACGAAGTTACTGTCAGCGATGCCTTGAGGTGAACCCAAATAGACAGTTTCGGGAAGACTAACAATTCCTTTTT
>JAYUOQ010000102.1:0-13761 GCA_043760685.1 Armatimonadota bacterium
TAATTCCCACTGTTCAGATAAGCCATCCAAACATTGAGGCAATTTCTGAAGTCGTCGAGGATTCAGGCCAACATTACATTATTTCTGAATTGCCAAAGGGTTCGCTTCTTACGGAAAGAATCAAAAGGTTTGCCCCATTTACTGTGCCGGTTACGTTGGCAACTATCATTGGCGTGGTCGAAGCATTAGAAGCACTCCACCAAAACGGAATTGCCCATGGTGATGTTGGTCCCCATAACATTATTGCGACTCACGACGGTGGGGCAAAAGTGCAGTTGGCTGGCATTTGGAAGGCATATTCATCGAGCCGAACCGCCGGTGTCGCGGTTCTTGCCCAAATGGCTCCTTACCTCGCTCCAGAAGTTTGTACTGGGCAAAAGCCCAGCGCCACCTCTGATCTCTATAGTGTAGGCGTCATTCTATTTGAACTCCTGACTGGGCGAGTGCCACATATTGGTGAGACTCCCTCCGCCACAACAATTCGGCACTTGACGAGCCCAGTTCCCAGTTTAAGAGGCATTAATGCATCGGTACCTGTGGCGGTCGAGCAAGTAGTTCAACGACTTCTACAAAAGGACCCGACTCAACGATACCAATCGGCAAGGGAGGTATTGGCAGAGTTGCGAGCTATCGGTGATCAACTCAGATTTGGTAGAGCCCCAGTAGCCAAGCCTCCCGAAAAAGGGCAGCCAGTAGTCGTTGAGCCGATCAAGCCAATAAGAGTCTCTCAAAAGCGAACGGAAAAAGAGGATCGGCCGAGTCGAGAAGACAAAATTGCCGAGCGCAGGCGGCGGCGTCAAGAGCGAGACGTCCCCGGCTGGTTCCTCGCCCTCCTCGGGCTTTTGGTGTTGGGAGTCATCGGTTTGAGTATCAGTTGGGTTACTTACCTGGCCCAAAAGCCTCGCGAGGTAAAGGTTCCAAACCTGAAGGGCGTGTACTCAAAGAGCGCAATTGACCAAGTTCGCAATTTAAAGCTCACGATTCGGGTTGCCGGCAAAGAATCTAACGAAAGAATTGAGATTGGAAAAATTCTAAGAACAATCCCAGCCGCTGGTGAAACAATTCGAGAAGGAGGAACGATCAATGTATACGAAAGCGCGGGAACAAAGCAGGTTAAAGTCCCCGATCTCTTTGGCATGACGGCTGACGAGGCAAAGGCTGCACTCGAATCAGAGAATCTAAGTTTGGATGGAAAGCCCTCTCGGTTAACTGACTATAAGAACGCGGCCGGCACGATCATTAAGCAAGTTCCCCAAGCAAGCGAAACAGTTTCAAGAACGAGCAAGGTCCAAATTTGGATCGCGGCTCCAAATGATGCGCCTCAAGGTAGCTTGCCTGGCGAAAGTGACGTTGAATCAAATAATCCTGCCCATAGCTTTCAGTTAGATTATCGAATCAAAGGGGTGAAATGGAGAGTTTCGGTAAGAATTGAAATGGAAGATGAAGATGGGCAACGGCTCGTCAAAGAGGCTGACTATGATCCGGGAGACATTATCCCGATCAAAGTAGTCGGACACGGACAATCCGCCAAGTTCATGATTCGTTTTGATGGAGAACTAAAGGATACAATTGAGGTTAAACCCGGAGTAAAAAGCAAGAATTGAAATACGAACTAGCCCCCTCAATCCTGTCCTTTGACCTGACTTCATTGTCTACTCAGGCACCAAGACTCATGGCTGCAGGTGCACATATCATCCATTTAGATGTCATGGATGGGCAGTTCGTGCCACCAATCAGCTTCGGTGACGTCATTGCTCTCAACCTTAGAAATCACGTCAATGCCCGAATGGAAGTTCATTTGATGACCTTAACTCCGGAACGGCACTTCGACGCGTTCATCAAGGCGGGATGCGAGAGGGTCATTTTTCACGCTGAAGCCACTTATCATGCCCATCGGCTAGTGCAATCATTAAAGTCACAGGGTGTAAAAGCTGGAATTGCAATCAATCCAGCCACTCCAGTAGAAAGTATTGCTTCAATCATTGACGAAATCGATATGGCGTTGGTGATGACGATCAATCCTGGTTGGGGAGGGCAATCCCTCATTCCGTCAACTCTCGAAAAAATTCGTCAGGTTCGGAAACTTCGACCCGACCTAGATATTCAAGTTGATGGAGGAGTTGACCCGATTACTCTTCCACAAGTTATCGAAGCTGGAGCAAATGTTTTCGTTGTTGGGAGCTACCTGTTGAGGGCTCCTAGTTTAGAGGAGGGTGTCACATCGATCTTAAACGGCTTCCCCTCAAATTCCTGACCACGCTTTTCATCATTATTGGGGTTGGGACCGCACTCGGTTGGCCATGGGTCATTGGTCATAAGCCGCTTCCAAATGCCTCAGTGCAAGCGCAGTTGGACTTTTTGACAAAGGGAATCATCATTGTATGTATTTCGGTGATTGCATTTGTACTGGCCGGAGTTGGCGCAATCCTGATTGTTCGCCAAGCTCGACAAGAGTATCAAGATGCAAGAACGGAAATGCTGAAAGATCTGATCGAAGGAACTCAAGAAGACATTCGGAACAAACAAAATGTCGAGGCATGAACTTTTCATGCTCGAGGCAATCGAGCTTTCGAAGCAAGGGTTTCCCGCGCCAAATCCCCGCGTTGGTTGCGTCATTGTCAATGATGATCAAGTCGTAGGTAGAGGCTTCTGCAAACTGGACGGGGGCGATCATGCAGAAGTAATGGCACTGAAAGAGGCTGGGGACAGGGCAATCGGTGCTACGGCTTATGTGACCTTGGAACCATGCAACCACTTTGGCAAAACCCCGCCTTGCTCGCAATCCTTGCTAAAGAGTGGTGTGAAACGGGTCTTTTTTGCGACAAATGACCCGAATCCCATAGCCGCCGGAGGAAGTGAATTTCTCTTGTCTAATGGTCTTCAAGTTGAACAAGGCATTTTGGCAAAGGACGCCGCAAAGGTAAATTCCCAATTTCTTTTTGCCATGAAGCATCGCAGACCTTTGGTCACTGTAAAGGCTGGAATAACTCTTGACGGAATGGTGGCAATGCCCAGTGGCGAAAGTAAATGGATTACTAACGAGGCATCGCGACAAGATGCGATGAGGCTAAGGGCGGATATTGGGTGTGTGATGGTTGGTCGAATTACTGCTGAGCACGACCGCGCACGACTTAATCTTCGAGGAATGGATGGGACCAATCAACCTTTACGAGTTGTTCTGGATCCTCGGTCAATCCTCCCTTCTGACTTGCCCATTTTTGATCAATCGGCACCGACCCTGCACTTAACCGATGAACAGAAGATACAGACCCCATCCGATGTTTTGGAAAGAATATGGGCTACAGGTCGAACTGGTGTTCTCATCGAGGGCGGTCCAACTACAAACTCTCGTTTCATAGAATCAGGCCTAGTTGACCGAATCATTCTTTATGTGGCACCCAAGATTTTTGGAGATGGCAAGTCATGGGTTGGGACTTTAGGATTATCGGAAATGAATGATGCTCCGGAGTTTGAGCTTGTCAATATTGAAAATATTGAAGGAGACCTAAAAATTTCTTATCAGTCTCGGAACCTTAGCAAATACCTAGAGTCTTATAACATGTAGATTGAAAGATCTACACCATAACTGACAGCAATGAATAAGTAGAAGCTTTCGTAAGAGGGCTTCATCTCTCCCCCAAGCCCCGCGCCTTAATCCCCCCACGGCCGGGGCCCTTTTTTGCCTAAAGAGTCAAAAACCATTGGTGCATTCGTACATCCGAGGTTAGTTCCGGGTGAAAGCTGGTTCCAATAATCTTGCCTTGCTTTACCGCAACAATCTTTCCCTGATACTCAGCCAGTACTTCCGTTGCCAAGCCAACTCTTGTAACGATTGGCGCGCGAATGAATACCCCCATTACTGGCTCGTTCATTCCTTGAACCGAGACCTCGTCCTCAAAGCTATGAACTTGGGCTCCAAATGCGTTACGTCTTACCGTGATGTCGAGGAGTCCGAGCGAATATTGTTGGCGATCCTCGATCTCTTTCGCAAGCATGATCATTCCCATGCAAGTTCCCCATAACGGCATTCCTGCCTTTCCTGCTTGTTTGAGGGCACTTCCTAAGCCATAACGCTCCATTAAGAGACCGACAGTAGTACTCTCGCCTCCGGGCAAAATGGCGCGATCTACAGTAGCAAGCTCATCTGGTGTCCGAACTTCGACGACTTCTAGCCCGGTTGTGTCCGTTCCAAGTAAGGCTTCTCGATGTTTGTCAAAATCACCTTGAATCGCAATGACGCCTACTCGCATAGACTAAATCGTACCTTGGAAGGGGGTTCAGCGCCGGTTTCTGTTACCTCAATCTTCGGTTCATAATTGCTTGACTGAAAGTTTTATCTCGGGTAATTTGTTGGGATGAAACGGTGGATTGTTGGGGGCGGAGTCAGCATTTTTTTGATCGGAGTTGTTTCGGCTGGTTGCGGCGGTGCAACTTCTGGTGCTGTCACCAAGGCAGACCTTGGAAAAGACCTATTTTTCGATACGAATCTGTCAAATCCCCCGGGCCAATCATGCGGCACATGCCACAGCCCCAACCGCTCATTTACAGACCCTCGAGGAGGAATAACTTCTGAAGGCGCCATTGCGGGAATTTTTGGTCCTCGACAGTCTGGCTCTGCCATGTATATGGCGTTTTCTCCAGAGTTTAAGTTCGATACGGATGCTCAAGATTTCATCGGTGGACAATTTTGGGATGGTCGAGCAAAGAATTTGGAAGAGCAAGCCAAGGCACCATTTCTTAATCCTGGTGAAATGAATAATTCTTCCAAGCAGGTGGTTGTTGACAAAGTAAGAACTGGATCTTTTGCGACCAAGTTTCAAACAATTTATGGCTCTGATATCTTCAGCGATACCGATAAGGCATTTGATGCTTTAGCTGACGCAATTGCGACGTTCGAGCGAACAAATGCTTTTCAGCCGTTCACGTCTAAATACGATGCATTTTTGAAAGGCAACGTAAATTTGACTGCGTCGGAAGCAAGGGGTCTAGCGGTATTCGAGAATCCAGCGAAAGGAAATTGTGCAAAATGCCACCCAAGTCAACCGGGACCAAACGGGGAGCCACCCCTTTTCACTAATTTTAAATACGACAATATCGGGGTTCCTCGAAATCTAATGAATCCCTTTTACACCCAGCCAACTTGGCAAAATCCAGACGGTTCGGGGTTTATTGACGTTGGGCTTTCGAAGACCACTGGTCGGTCACAAGATGCCGGCAGGTTTAAGATTCCAACCCTTAGGAATATTGCGAAGACCGCTCCCTATTTTCATAATGGAGTCTTTACAACACTTTCCGGTGCAATCTTATTCTACGATCAAAGGGATCTCGGAGGATTTGCGGTGCCCGAAGTGCTCCAAGGAGTCAACCGGGTTGACTTGGGAAGTCTTCACTTGGGAGACCAAGAAAAGCTGGACCTCATTGAGTTCTTGAAGACTTTGACCGACGGCTTCTAACAAAAAAGCCCCTTGCACATTTGCGCAAGGGGCTTTGGTTGTCAAAGGCTTACTTGCCTTTCTTTGCTTTTGGCGTAGGAATGCTTGGAGCATCCTTGAACTTAGCTGGATCCTTCTTAAATGCGTCTGGGCAGCCTGCACAGCAGAAGAAGTATCGCTTGCCTTCGTGGTCAGCGTACATTTTAGCTTTGGTAGCAGTCTTGATGTTGACCTTGTGATCCTTCATGACGGCGCATGCGATTTCTTTAGGAGTCTTGTCACCGGCGAATGCTGAAACCATGATGGCTGCAGTTGCAAGAGTTAGAATAACTTTTTTCATATCACTTTCCAAACGTGACCAAGGTCACTTAGTATCCAGTATATTCATAATGCTTCCAATTGAGCAAAAGTTCCCATTAATTTTGAAATGAAAGTTAAATTTATCCATACCAATGACTTCCATGGCAAATTGGATGATCAAGCCTTTGAATGCTTGAAGGAACTGAGAGCTTCAGCGGATTTTTACTTCGATACCGGCGATGCAATTAAGGCAGGGAACCTCGCAATTCCCCTTTCTGTTGACCCGGTTTGGTCAATGCTGGCTGAACTAAATTGCTCGGCGTCGGTACTCGGGAATCGAGAAACTCACCCGCTCCGAATCGCGTTCGAAAAGAAAATCGAAGGTCGATCCCACCCTGTTTTGGCTGGCAATTTGATCGCAAAAGACGGATCCGAATTCTTACCAAAATCGCTGATTCTCAATGCGGGCAAATTCAAAATTGGCGTGATCAGTACCATGGTGCCGATGGTTACCGAAAAAATGAAAACTCAATCGGTCAGTGCATTCCTGTGGTCCGACCCAATCAAAACTGCAGTGAAATTGGCTCAAGAGATGCGCCCGACCGTAGACTTGCTCGTTGCCTTGACGCACATTGGTTATAAGCAAGACTGTCTGCTTGCTCAGCAATGTGGAGACATTGACATTATTTTTGGTGGCCACTCACATACGGTGCTCGATAAGCCCGTGAAGGAAAACCAGACATGGATTGTTCAAGGTGGTTCGCACGGTCGGTATGCAGGAGCTTACGAATGGGAAGACGGAATCCTTTCTGGTGGCCTAATTTCCCTTAACCAATCTCATTAGCAATCTTGAGAATATTGTGCCAACTCGACTGCAAATCGGAAATAAGCGGCGTCTGTGCTCGAGCAATTGACACAAGTTCAAGATCAATTTCAGCGGAGATAATTGCCTCTACTCCAACCGGAGCCTCGACTAAAATTCGCCCCAGAGGATCGCAGATCATCGATCCACCGACAAAGCCCTTTCCGCCTTCATGTCCAACTAGCTGAGCCACGAACGAATAGACGCCGTGTTCCTCGGATATAGCCCGGACCAAGCGTTGGTATCGTTCGTGATTCTCGATGTGTTCACTGCGAAATCCTCGTGCGGGAGAAGCTGAAGGAATAATCATGGCGGTCGCTCCGGCAACCGCGTTCATTGTTGGCAATATAGAATGCCAGACATCTTCACAGATCATGAGAGCCGTGGTACCCAACGATGATTCAAACATGCAGAGGTCTTTGCCCTTCGATACAAATCGGTCTTCGTCAAAGACCCCGTAGGTCGGAAGGAAAATCTTTTGGTAGGTCTTGACGCTTTCAATCTTTGTACCATCGAACCGGCAAAATCCGGCTGAGTTATAGACGTTTCCACCGTGCAGTTCATAAAAGCCTAGGGCGAACTCGATTGGTTTTGTCAGCTTGCCTTGAATCCGGTCGTTGAGCCTTTGCGAAAGAGCCTCTGAGCTAATCGCTAGTTCAAGAACTCCACCTTCGAGGAAATAGCCAGTTGTGCAAGTCTCCGGAAAAATGGCAAGTTGAATCCCCTCATTGGCGCACTGAACTAAGTGCTCCGCAATTCTGTCGAGGTTGCCATCAAGTTTGCCCTTGTCGGGTGAGAATTGTACGATGCCAACGGTAACTGCCACGTTGATCAGTTTATCCCAGGTTCACTCTGGTTATTCGTTGGACCTCGCCACGTTTTTAGTTGGTCAAATGTTGATGTGCCAACGGTACTCCGAACCACGCCAACTAGTCCAGCCGACGAATCTCCCCAAGTTGTGATAATGAGTCGTTGTTTAGCCCGAGTCATGGCAACGTATTGGAGTCGCTTGAGTTCGTCTCGCTCCTTGATAGACTTTAAGGTCTTCAAGTATTCAGCAGCATAGGTTGATTTACCTTTCTGCCAATAACCAATCCAACCTGAGTCAGCATCAAATATGGGAGAGAAAGTAGGTGGCGGCTTGTGGTCCATTCCGTCGGCGAGGATTACCGTATCCCATTCCAAACCTTTTGCCTTGTGAATAGTCATGAGGGTTACTAGATCCTCGGATTCATCAGTTGTAGCGGCATCGCCTTCGTCATGTCGCAACTTCTCAATATTCCGAATTTGTTCGGCAAATTCTCTTGCTGATAGCTCCGGCGAATCCATGGCAAGAAGGAGCAACTTACGTACATTTTCGATTCGCCGGCGCCCTTCCGTCAAAGAAAGAAGGTTCATAAACAAATCGGATCGGTTGATGATTTTTGAAAGGACTTCGCTGGCGGGAACATGGTCAACTTGTGTTCGCAACTCAAGAAACCAAGATGAAAATCGATCGATTTTGGCTTTATCTTCGGCCCCAAGTTCAAGTTCGGCCTCAGGTTTTGTTAGCAATACAATTCCATCTAAAGTAAGTCCGACAATGGGACTTCGTAAGGTTGCAAGCCACGCAAAGTGATCACTCTTAGATGAAACGGCAAGAAGCGAATTCACCAAATCTCGTACTTCAGATCGGGCAAAGAACTGAGATTGACCGGCGTTCATTCTCACGCCTATTCCTCGTCGCTTTAGGGCTGCTCCAATTGCCTCAGCCTCTTTGTGACGGCGAATGAGAATACAAATTGAGTTGAGTTTGACGTTCTGATCTCGTTGTAGAGCGACGAAGTCAGCCAGCTCACCCCAATTAGTTTTTGAACTGAGATGAAGGCGTTCGACCCCGTCAAAATTCATTTGGGAATCAAAAACGTCATACCGATTAGACGTGAAATAGTGCTCTGCACCAAAGGCTTGACTGAACACAACATCCACCATGTTAATGATCGTTTCACTTGACCGGAAGTTCTTTGAAAGCTTCAAGTAACCATGTCGGGCTCGATCATTAAATGTCGAAACATCAGCGTTTCGGAAACCATAAATGGACTGCTTTCCATCCCCAACCAGCATTTTGGATTTGCTAGCAATTGCATCAAACAGACGAAATTGATTTCGGTTGAGATCTTGGGACTCGTCAACAATTACGTGGAGGAACTGCCTCGAAACGCGATTTCTAACTTGCGGTGATACCTCGATGAGGCGAACTGCTCGGCTCTCCAATCCATCAAAATCGATCTTTCGTTCTTGGGATAAGAGCGTTTCGTACCTTGTCCAGGCACGAAGAGCGATTTGTGCTAGCCCACAAGTCAGCTTTGCTGCGAGTAATTCGTCATCTTGAGATTCCTTCAGCCACGCAAATTTGGATTTTTCGCCACGAGTTTTGCCAGCTTCCTGATAGGCGATGTCTCGCCAAGAGCCTCCGGGTTGCTCGGCAATTGCCACTTTCATGTAGTCGGGAAGTTTTGCGATCAGAATTTCATGAGTTTGGCGAAGATATTCTGACCCTGAACCATACAAGTTCTCAAAGAAGGAGGGCTCGTGACCGCTACTTCGAAAATGGTTAAGGATCTGAATGGTTTCTTTCTCAAGCTTCTCATAAGCTCCAAATTGTCCATATTCAGCCTTGCCAACAGTTGATTTGACAAAGAGGGCAATGAGCTCATTATCGTCGTCTTCCGATGAATTAATGACGTGACGAACAGCGTCTCGCTTGAGCCGATCAGATTCACCCCCAGTCGCGAGTTCAAACTTTGGATCAATCCCTGCCTCAACCGAGTTTTCTCGCAACAGCTTTTCGTAAAACGAATGGATTGTTTGAATTGGTCCCGTCTCGGCCTCTTGGGCCTGTTCAAAAAGTTGATTATCAAAAAGTCGATCAACAATTCGGCGTTTCATTTCGGCGGCGGCCTTATTCGTAAAAGTGATGGTCAGAATTTGCGAGGGACGAACTTGAAACTCTCGAACTAACCTGAGATATCGTTCAACAACGACGTAAGTTTTTCCCGATCCTGCGGACGCCAGAACAACCGAAGATCCTTCGTTCTGGTTGATAATCTCTATCTGTTCCTCGGTAGGTGTCCTAAGCATTGCTTACTCCGAGGTCTTGGAACTCGTCAGTGCTACCCTGTGATTGGCGGCACAAGTCGGAGAAGGAACAGAATTGGCAGTAGTCTCCAGCTCGGGTTGTCATTTGTCCTGAAACGGCAATAGACTTTGGTACTCGGAGAAGGTCTTTGATTCTCTCCGCAAGTTCAGTTTTGTTGCCAAACTGCTTTGCTAGGTTCAACACGATGAGTTGCTCTCCCCTCTTCTCAAGTGGTTGGGAATCTGAAAAAAGGAGAGTCGTCCGATGATCACTAAGACCGTCGACCTCGATTCGAACTTCGGAAACCCCTTCCCAGGCGGCCGCAATATACATACCAAATTCGGTCAAGTACCGATCCAATGATTCTTCCTTGACATCCTTCGGCGGGGTTCGTCGGTAGAGGTGGATCGTCCTTATTCCGTTTTGGTCGGTCACTCCAGCTACTTTGCCCGTAAGCCGGTATTTGAATCTTTCTGGGTTTAGCTGTGGGTCACCAAACTTGAGATCAAGTTTGGTATTCAAAGGATTTCGCCCCCAATCCTCTCTTGCAAGGAATTCCCGCTCGATAAGACCTTCAACTAATCGAGCGGAACCGTGGTAGATCATGTCAAATTCCCAAGATGGCAATCGAGGACGAAGTTCGTCAAGATAAGTTAGGAGAACCTGGCTCATTTCGGCTTTGGCAGCTTTCTCGTTTTCGATTGTTAACAACTTGGCACGACGAGGAACTTCCAGCATCCAACCCCAGTGGTCGCTTGGCTGCTGTTGTTCTGGAATAAGGCGTTCGGCGGCAAATTTGAAGTTACTTTCAACTAGCGACCGAAGACTCCTCGGTTGAACGTTGGACATGTCAAACCGAACTAAATCGATGGATCGTGGATCATCAAGTTCATTGCTGACTGGCTTAATAATTGGACTTTCTAGCCGCGCCGCAAGCTCTTGATCGTACTCCGATTGACACAATTCCTTGGGCGGAGTGAGATGACGTCTTGGGTGGACAGTGATTTCGCCAGTTTGACAAATCCGCTTAACTTCTTCCAAATAGAATGCCGGTACGTTGTCACTCTCACCATCCGACATCGGATAGCTAAGATAGAGTGCCTTTGATGGACAAGCACAAACTCGGTAAAAGAGATCTCTTTCGCTTTTTGCAATGTCAAAAGAGTTATTCATTGCCGGACCCTTGAGCAACTTGGAGACCCCAATCTTTAGTTCATCGCTCAGAATTGGATTCTCTGATCTTCGGCGGGGAAAGGATCCTTCTAACATACCGAGTACCAGGAGGTAGTCGATTTCACCGAGTTCCTCTGGGGATGAAACCAAGACGATGCCGTTTTCTCCGCTAGGAACACTTACATCGCTCATCTGCCAAATGCAGTCCGCATGACCTAACCAATCCGCGTAAGAAATGGATTCAGAATTTTGCGTAATCTGAATCGTTGCATCCTGAGCAAGGTTTGAGAGCAGGGAAGTTTGAGCCCGTAAATCACGTTCTTGGGCATTCTTTAGCCATGGAGCCGTTTCTAAGAATTGCTTGAGTTCGCCGTGCCACTCCGCCATTGTTCGATTTCGCTCAAGGCACTTCGTCCGGAATTCTAAGACGTACTGCAAGGTTTCCTTCAGATATTCGTTCGGCTGCTCGAGGCTTTCAATACCAGACGCCAATTCATCCCAATCATTGATGGAACTTGTATGGGAGTTCTCAAGTAGCTCGTCGAATTCGGATACTCCAAAATACGAAGTCCTAAAAGGGCTTGCCAGCGTTCTGACATCTTGAACCGACAATGCCTTGAGTACCGCAAGGGTGACCTTGGCAAATCCGCTCGCAAGAAGAGGGATTCTACGGCGAGTATCAATCGGAACCCCGAGCGTCTCACCGGCGTGAATCAGAATTGGGCCATATTGATCAATGTTTCGGGAAAGGATGGCGGTTCTTGAAAAATTTCCGATCGAAAGGCATTTACGAAGTGCCCATTCACATTCAGACAGTGGGTCTCCGCAGCAATGGATCTCGACCCAATCTAGGTCGGCTCCATGGCTCTCAGATTTGGCAAAGAGATTATTAAGGAGTTTGGTGCCCTCGCCAGGAGCATTTGGTTTTACGCCTAATTCATCCGCAATTACCTTTGAAAGCTGAAAGATGTCTCCGTCAGTTGAGTGGCGATCAATGATCACCTGTACATCTGCACCTTCCTCAACCAGCCATTTGACCCACTTGATTGCTGCTGGGTGGACGGTGCTACCCATAAAAAATAGGAGACGCGAATCTTGACCATCCGTATCAATTTGAGAATCCAAGCACTCCGAAATCATTTTCGAAACAATAGTCGCATTGGCCCGTTCGAGGATCGTTATAACCTCTTTGAATATCTCGGTCAACTCGGTTACTTTGCTTAAGGGTTCATGGGTCTTCAAGATTTTGATCAGGTCTTCGCCATCGGTACCAATGAGGCCCCATTGCCCTGCTTCTCGAAAAACCTCGAGAAGACATTCATGAAAGCCGGGCATATCGGCGACTTTCCTAAATGGACTACTTGCGTCAATCTCGGCGCAAACTATGTTGAGAGCTGATAGTATTTGCCGAGAAGTGGCAATACGCCGGCTGGGCAATCCAGTTAACTGGTGGACTTGGCGAACAACTTCGCCAAATGACTTGACGTCGACCAAGGTTTGGTCATCGAGTTCGGCTCGGAGCATTGGCAACTGAGCATCACTCAAGGAAGTGACAAGTCCGTATTCATTCTTGCCAAATCGTTGGACTAGTCGGGCAACATTTTTTGGACCAGGGATGATGCTGATCAACTCCAATTTGCCCTTTGCCATCTACCATCAAGTGTAACATGAGCAAGTGCCAGAACGAGCGTCCCAACGAATTTGGAACATGAGAAGACAATGGTTAGGGAACCTTATTCCACTTGGCCCGGCTCTCTTAATTGCGCTAGTGTGCTTCCCACTTGGCTTTTTTGGTCAGGCAATAATAGGTATTGGCGCTGCTTGGCTTGGAGTTAGTCAATGGGGGTTCTTTGAGAACGTCAAAATCGAACGAGAACTTCTGGCAAAGCTCGGTTCAGGGGGCGAGCTAATTGGGTTTATTTACTGCCGCCCACCAACCGCGCTTGATGCTCACGCCGAACTCGGGCTAATGACAATCTTGCCGAATGAGATTAAGGTCGAGACAGAGGATGAGTCTTATCTCATTCGATTGGCGGATATTACCAATGTTGATCGCCAAATGAATATTCACTCGCTTCTTGGACTCGGTGGTTGGATTGCCTTGGAACTGGAAACAGGAAGGAATTTTAGGTTCGAAAGTCGAAAATATCCAACCATGTATCAGAGCAATCGGCGCACGAATGAACTTTTTGCCGAATTAAGAACCTTGATCAATGAAAAAGCCCCCGCATAGCGAGGGCTCTTTTCATTTCAGTTGTGGACGAGGCTTATCCTCTCAAGAGAGAAAGTACGCTTTGACCGGACTGGTTTGCCTGTCCGAGCATCGCCATACCGGCTTGCTGCATAACTTGCAACTTGGTGTAGTTGGTCATTTCTGCGGCAACGTCAAGGTCTCGGATCGAGCTCTCGGAGTTTGAAAGGTTTTCTTTCATACTGGCAAGCGTTCGGTTGTTCGATTCAAGAACGTTTCTTTGGAAGTTACCAATTCGACCTCTCATCTGGCTGACTTCGTCGATTGCCTTATCAAGAACTGACAGTGCAGTCTGAGCACCAGCTGAAGTCGAAACGTCCAGGTTGTTGACAGTGACACCGCTTGCTACACCAGATCCCAACTGGCCAGCACTCATGTTTCGAAGTGCAAGGTTAGCTGTGGTGTTCGCAAGGAATCCAATTTGGAAGCTTGAATCTTGTGCGATAACTTGACCCATAAGCTGAGTGTTAACCGCGTTACCACCAGTCGTGATGTTCAACTTGTTACCGTTGGCATCCGTCAGAGTGAGACCGTCTGCACCAGCAGCACCACCAGTATAGAGAACACTTTGTCCGCCCATGGTTACCGTCGCAGTTGCGTTGGTTCCAGTTACGGATGCTGAAGT
>JAYUOQ010000103.1:0-4862 GCA_043760685.1 Armatimonadota bacterium
ATCTGAACATGAGTGAGGTCCAAACTCTCCTCGGAAAGATTGGTCTTCCGACTTCCATTATCGATACCCCATGGCTCGACTGGTGTCTCAAAGAATGGAGCCTTGAGGAAGATAGCCGCGAATACCTTTCGGAAGCCCTTAAGCATGGCATTCCTCACAACGTTTTGAACGCCAAATTCCATGAGCAAGAAGCAGTTATCATTGCCGAAGCTGGTCGAAAAGGCGCGGTTACCATTGCCACCAACATGGCTGGTCGAGGCGTTGACATCCTTCTTGGTGGCAAAGTCGAAGACGAACTTGTCAAGATGGCGCGCGAGCAAGTAGAAGTGGCTCATGATGGTCTCGACGAGTACGGAGACACCTTTAAGAGCTATCGACGGGGCGGTCATGAACGAGCCGCGCCACCGCTTCCGCTCAGTGATCAAGAACGACGATCTCAAGCCGAAGAAGTCAAAGCCCGTGGTGGACTCTTCATCCTCGGTACCGAGCGACACGAGTCACGCCGAATTGATAATCAGCTTCGTGGCCGATCTGGTCGACAAGGTGACCCCGGAGAATCAAAGTACTTTGTTTCGCTCGAGGATCAACTCTGGAAGATCTTTAATCCAAACATGACCGAGAACCCAATGCTCAAGGCTTGGCCTCCAATGGAAGAAGTCAATGCTGGCTTCCTCAGCAAGATGATCCAGAAGACTCAAGAGCGAATTGAGAACCACTACTTCGAAGCCCGAAAGAACATCCTTGAGTACGATGACGTTTTGAACGCTCAACGCGAACACATCTATGGCCTTCGACGCGAAGTCTTGCTGGGCAAGGACGTTCGAACGGAACTCAAGAACTACCTCAGTGAAGTCGTCGCCGATATCTCTGACAATGCTTGGATGATCGAAGAAAATGGTGAACGAGTGTATGACCACAGCGTCCTGTTTGAAGATCAAAACGAGATATTCCCGTTGGTCGACTATGCAACCATTGCCGATCTTGAAAAGCATCAGCCTGGACCCGAAATCATCCAGTTCGTTCAAGAAATGGCGTTGAAGGCGTACGACGATAAGATTGAAAAGACCGGTGAAGCAATGCCCGAAGCCGAACGATTTGTCATGCTTCGAGCGGTCAATGATCGATGGATGGAGCACCTCCAACTCGTTGAGTACATCAAAGAAGGTATCGGATTACGCGGATATGGTCAAGTCGATCCTTTGGTCGCCTACAAGCGAGAAACGTACGATACATTCAATTCGACATTGAAGCAAATTCGAACCTCTGCATCGAAAATGATCTTCCACGTTCGCGTTGAAGCTCAACAACAAGAGGAAGAATCAATCCCGATGATGATGGAATTGGAAGCCGGAAGCCCTGAACTTCCTGGCGCAAAGGCAGAGCCTGGCTCGTTGCCATTCCCCACCGGAGTGGATGCGAAGAAGGTTGGACGAAACGACGCCTGCCCGTGCGGTAGCGGTCAAAAGTTCAAAGCCTGTCACTATCCTATCCTTCGTGAGCAAGGCATCATTTAAGCTGGGAAGCAGTTAGCTAAGAAGATCTGAAAGCCCTTCCCCTTGCTCTTTGGCAGGGAGAGCAGCGAAGCAGCCAGAGGGTTTGGGGATGGGGGTTCAGGCTAGTGTTGAGCCAGTGACTTGGGCTGGGTTAGAGTAATGCCACACCGGGATTTCCATTTTCAACTTAGTTACTTGACCCACAAAGTGGCTAGCCGCACTGAGGTATTGAAATTTGATGTTGATAATTTATCTAATTAGCAGTCAACTTCCAGATCTGGAGGAATTGCCTTCACCTGCATATGTGCATTGGAGACTTTCTAATCGGTTAGAGGCAATTGAATATAAGAAGCTCCTCACGAAATCGAAGTCCATTCTAAGTCAATTCATGAAATTAGACCGGACCAATCAGGCAAAGACGGTTCGCAATTGGTTTTTGGCCAGCGCGGATCGCCAAACGGCATTTGCACTCAAAGGCCTGAAGCGAGAGATTTTTGACTGTCACTATGAAGTTACTCCTTCGATGTCAAAAGTGGATTTTAACAAGTTTGATCTGCTTTTGCTTTCGATGGGCATGAAGCCCTTGTTTCATACTGAGTTTCTCATTCGAGCACTCTACTCTGCTGACATGCGTGATGGAACTCCTTTCGTTATCAACCCCATAAAGGGGCTACCAACAAAAATTAGTTTCGGATTTCACTCAGGACCTCGGGCAGAGCCGCGCTCAACATCATTTGATCGATTCTCTGTAAAGCAGGTAAAAGTCTTTATAGAGTGGTTTAAAAGTTCCGAACCAATTAAGCAATTGGAGCCGATGACATTTGGGAAGATGGTTGACCAAATTAACGAGTTTGAAAAGTGAGCCTAACCTGAAAATAATATAGTGGGATGGAAACTTGCATGCTTATCTGCCCACTTCGAAATAGGCGAACCACGGTGTGGGCAAGCCACAGGCGAGGGATTGGTTAGTATGGTGTGGCACCGGGCGGAGCTATTTTGTGGCATCTGTTTACGACGTCTGCAAAGCTGGGAGTAAGCAGTGAAAGATGTTGGTGGATATTTGCGTGGGCGGGCAACCTATGAACCCTTCAATTCTTATCTCGTCACTTGCTTTTTCTATAACCTAAAGGCTTACAGCTTCCTCACATAGACTAGCCACTAGCGTGGGCGCGGTTATCTTGTTGTGGCACTGGCTCCGACTTCCCGAAGGTCCGCCGAAGCGCCTTGGCGAAGGAGGATACGTCGAACAAGAGTCCTTGAAAAAGACTGCCAAAAAGGCAGTCTTTTTTGAAGTGACGTTGGGAGAAGCCAGTGTAAAAAGGTTTCCTGCTCGAATGCTTGTGTTTAGTGAGGTAAAAACCTCTACGTGACCGACGAACTGATCAAGTTTAAACGACGCAAGTCGCGGAACATGCCTGGCGAGTCTCAATACCTCACTTTCTCTACCTATCATAAAAAGCCTAGCATGCCCTATATAGCGACCGATGCAACGATATGCCCGTCCGTCGAAGTGCTCCCGTCCGCCGAAGTGCCTTGACGAAGGAGGATTGCCCAAGGAGGACAAAGTCGACATCCCGTTTCGGGTCGAACCCCAAACTCCCATCATTTACCTTGCCATCGACCCAGGTTCAATTGAATTCAGACAAATTGAGAAGTCAATACCATATTTAAAAGAAAAATCACAGAAAATTAGAGAAAGTCCCAAAAAGACTGTACAAATTGTCAAACCTTGGTTTAAGGTATCTTCAACCGGATCATACACCGCAATTGTGCGGGGATATTCCGGGAGGACCAAATGGGACTGTTTACAAATAAAAAGATCCGTGCACTGAGAGTAATTAGCCTGATAACTGCTGTGTCGATGACATATTCATCCGCAGCTCAAGGATTCAATTCGATCTTCTCGGCTGTGTCAAAAACGGTAATCGGTCAAGTTGGCGGTGGCGGCAGCCACTACACCGACACTCCATATGTCCCAAATACGCTCCCAAACCCTGTTGTTCAACCAGATAACCGAGGCAACTTCTATTTGCCCGAAGATATTGCTGCCATCGAATCGGCAGCGCAAATCGAAATGGGTGGGCAAACCCAACCCACGATGCCCAATCTGTCGAATCCCGCTCCTGTCGACCCAGGCAATAACAGTGCCCTTTACGGTCGTCCAGCTCTAGCGGACCTGAGCCAAGGCGATCCTAACGCCGTCGCAGGGGGTGCTCTCATTCCGCCTTTTACTGCTGGCTCAACTGCTGGAACCGGGACCACTGCCTCCAGTAGCACCACCGCGACTTCGGCCACGACTGCTACGACTACTACGACTTCTACAACTTCTACTACCAGCACGACCGGAACGTCGGGCACGACCAGTACTACGGGAACATCTGGCACATCGGGCACAACCGGAACGATCGGAGTAGGCGGAAACGGCGCCCACGCGGGAGACTCTTTTCCTTGGGAAGGTACCCGACCTGGTGGTGGCTCCGAATATGCGTCCGCGGTCGTAAACACCCAAACCGGAAACCGACTGACGACCGTTCCAATTGTTGGCTGGAAAGTCAAAGGTGGAGTTCCGTTCGGTCTTACCCTCTTTCATAACAGCCAAGACTCATTAGATACGGGTTGGGGCAAAGGCTGGCGATCTAACATCGACTTTAGTGTTTATTACACCGGCCGAAATCTAACCTTAAATAAATCGACGGCTGTCGTGGTGTATCCAAACGGACGCCGCCTTACGTTTACATACCGGCACGATCCGAGTAACCCTTCCAATCCTGAATTCAGTAGTGCTTTCTTTCCGCCTACTGGGTTCTACGATATCATGTATCCCATCGGTCCTAGCGGTGGCATCCCTGTCGGATGGTCTCTGCGCACCAAATCGCAGATGACTTATACATTCAATAATCAGGGCAAATTAACGTCCTACCGTGATCGCTATGGCAACAACGTAACCATCACCAGGGTCTCTCCAGAAACCAGGATTATCAGTCCAACTGGAGAATATATCTCCATTACGGATTCTCCCTACACTCAGTTTGGTTCGGGCTCATTTCTTGGTAGCATGAAGGCTCGTTACTACACTCACGTTTCCGTTCCTGGCTCCCGGGTCTGGGATTTCAATTATGCTCGTCGTCCAGATACCGATATGACGATGACCACGGTCACCTATCCAACCCTGACCACGACTCGGCCGACTCAAACGTTTACTTACGCTCCTCCTAGTGGCACTATCAATACGTGCGCCGCAATCGCTAACGAAACCGACCCAATTGGCCGAGTTTGGCGGCAAACCTACGAGAATTTCACCAGCCTCAAAACTTTCCAACTTCCAGTCGCGGGGAGCCCAAGCACTGATCCGAAATATACGCTCACGTA
>JAYUOQ010000104.1:0-13622 GCA_043760685.1 Armatimonadota bacterium
CGGGTGAGGCATTTTACTCTTCGTCCAATACATCCGAAGCAAGGCTTCCGGCAATTCAACCGGACATCGTTTTGTCACGTTCAGAACAGGGGTGGGAAATCTCAGTTAAGGGCCCGTCAAGCATAGAATTTTCCTTGAACGGCTACTACAAAAAGCGCCTTGAGGAGCTTCAAGATGACCGAAGAAAAGACAAAGATGAAAGACGCCATATCTCGCATTTTGTAGAACGAGCAGCAAGTTTCATTGAATGTCTTGACCAACGACATCGAACCATGATGAGAATTGGTCAATATC
Organism: Armatimonadota bacterium; assembly: GCA_043760685.1. Classification (GTDB taxonomy): domain Bacteria; phylum Armatimonadota; class Fimbriimonadia; order Fimbriimonadales; family Fimbriimonadaceae; genus Fimbriimonas. Next base: position 295 of record JAYUOQ010000104.1, read on the forward strand.
TTATTGAAAAGCAAGTTGGATTTGTTTCAACCGGAGATGCCGCATTCCTGGTGCCTTTGACTCGAACGATTCTTGCTCACGATCTCAAGCTTCATGAAAGTACGATAAGCCGAGCCACGCAAAGCAAATTCGTTCAACTACCTACCGGGGAAACGGTTTCATTTGACGTCTTCTTTAAGCCAGCATTAAGAATTCAGAAGATGATTGAGGAGATTTTGGCTACTGAAAATCCGGACAATCCATTGTCGGACGAGGCAATTGCCCAGATCTTAGCAACCAAAGGCGTAATCGTCGCAAGGCGAACGGTTAACAAGTACCGGGACAGAACAAAGCTACTCAGTTCACGAAAACGCAGAGCTGCCTAGGCAAAATTGCGGGCAAATAGTCTATAAAGTAGGGAGTGAGGAAAAAATTCTTCATAGCCCAAAAGGCTGTTCGAATAAGTATCGGAATTTTTGCAGGCACAATTGTTGCCGCAGGTTTCTTGGCGGTTTTTTATGCTTCCAATGAAACGTTCCCGTATAACCAGAATCTATCTTCGAACTATAATTTGGCATTAAGAAATGGGGTTTTTACGGATAAAGACCTGTACTTCGAGGAAGCAAACCAGGGCATCCACGCCCAAAAGAGAGCAAGGATTGAGGCGGCATATGATGCAGCTCTAGCTCGAAACTTAATTGGCAGATCGGATTTTTCGGATGAACAATTGAGAGCATTCCTTTCTGACCTAAAAGTTCCAAGCAATCTAAAGCCTAAAATCTCGTCTATCATTGAGCACGACAAATATGTCCAGGAACTTGCCACTCTTTTTTCTGCGATCCTAGTCAAGTCTGATACCCTTAGCTACCAAGTCCCTGAAGAATTCGAACTGAAAAATCGGATTTATGCCTTGGCGGGGGATGTTTGTTACTCCATGGACGGTACAGGGTCCTTCGACGGAACAAGGGCTCGAGCAACTCTGACATCCGAAATTTTGGGAAGGGTTTATCGGTTTCAGACAGATACGGTTGCGTCTTCGGTCCTCAAAGACCAGCTAATCAGTACATGTGTTCCGAAGTTGCGAATCCAATGTGACGTCAAGTTCATGTATCGATTTGAATTCATGAGAGTCGAAAACATGATCGAAGTCTCCAATGGACGGTTAAAGTTCGATACTATATCCATGATTTTTCAAAAACCGAAACCGTTAAGTATGGCAAAACGGATCATGCGGACCGTTCCTGGCGTTGAGTCAGCATGGCATTCACGGTTTTACGAGTTTTATGCTTTAGCAATCGTCAAGGCATTTTCCGAGCCAGGAATAACGGATGGCTTTTCGCTTAGCTTGGCTAATACGAATCATTACTTGAATCCTAAAAATACAGAATACATTTACGATTTTGGGGAAAATATCGCTGAATTGTCTAATATTCTTAATACCAAGAACTGCTTAATTTATAACATCGATACGCAGCAAAAGCAGGATCAGTTGATTACGCTCACCTCATTCCTATAACTTGCGCATAATTGATTCATCGCGTTAATCCGATTCAAAAAGTCTATAGTTGTTTTTCTCGTGAGTACTGCCGGTATTGGTAGTGCAGTTGTACTTTTTCTGCAACTAACCGGAGTTTTAGGTAGTTCGAGGGACCTCCCTAAGTTGGAGCAAGAAGCAAAAATTCTTGGAATTCCAACTTCAGCGGAGGAACGACTCAGAAGACTTCCACAATCCAAAGTAAATGTTGCGGAAAGGGTAACGACATGCTTCAACGCAATCCAAAGCTCCGCGAACTTAAAATATTCCTATTCTCCCCCTACCATTCGCGCAAACTCAACATTCAAATGGGATCCAAAGCTGAAAAAGGCGTGGATGGAGAATCGCGAAGCCATCTACGAACTTGAAGCGCTTCCAGGTGGTGCTTACCTTGTTGACGAAGCGAGCCTGGCCGATGGATTTTCTCGATCCTCCCTCAAACTGAATCAGTTCAATGTTCTTCGAGCGATCGCAATTTCTCTCGCAAATGAAGGGAAGTTCGATGAAGGACTCAAGTTATTTGTGTTGGACGCTAAGCTTCTCAATTGGAACGGTGAGCGAGATTGGCTCGGCTACTCGCAAGGATTAATAAACCAATCGATCGTCATCGAGGAACTAATTACGTTGTATCGGCACAATCCCGAGAGAACGGAACTCCGCAAGGCAATCGTTTCTCATTGCGAAATAGCCCTCAGACCACACGATTATCGATGGCATACCTGGAATTACCTCGGGATGACCGTTTTCAGTTCGGCAACCGGGCAAGACACTTTCAGATTGTCCCAACTCTCCAATGACATCGGAAGAGGACTCTCTTGGCTGAAAATGCCAATCGTCTTTCGGGCTAATCAAGCTGACATTTTGAAAGCCTACATCGAAGGATACAAAGTTTTGATCTCAGACCCAACTTCGGTAGACAAGTGGGACAGCTCCAATGTTGAAACTTGGAAATGGTTAGAGCGAGGAAACTCGCTTACGAAAAGTGTAAGAATTAACTTCTCTCCGAGATATTCATCTTCTGTAATTCGTCATGAACTTAAGTTCTTGCGAGATACGCTAGCTAAGTATAAATAGAGAGGCAAATGGAAGAAAATCGTCAAAAAGTAAGCCCATGGAGAAAACCCATGATTGTGGCTGGAATGTTTGGATTGGTTGCGGTTTGTGGCTTTGCTGCGGTTCTTAGCCGGACTGATCTTTCCGCCGCATCCGGTGAATACGAGAAAAACAAGGCTGATGCAGAGCGGGAGGGGTTATTTTTTGCCACGTCACAAGCTGAGGCCAGGTATCAGATTCCTGAATCAGAAAATGGGGCTCGGTTGATTTCGGGTGTATTGCCACTTCTCGGTAAATTAAAACTAGATAGGGGCACCGTACTCACTGCCGAGATGATGAAAGCCAAATGGATGGAACTCGAGCCGGCGATTGCAACCATTGAAGAAGCAAGCCGTCGCAAACATCTCATGTTCCGACGGGACTTTTCTAACCCGGCTGCGACATTCTTTCCAGAGTATTCCAGCATAAAGGATTGGGTAAAGCTTCTTGTTCAATTAGGACACATTTCGGCTGAAAAAGGGGATCTGAAAAACGCCGAAAAATATTGGAGCCTTGCGACTTACCTTGCGGTTAAAACCGACGAAGAAGGAATGCTCATTGGTATTTTGGTTCGGATAGCGTGCATGGCGATCATAGAGAAGGAACTTCAAACGATGATTGCCAGTCGTGGTCGTGGTCGTGATCCGAAAATGCTTTTGGTCCTCGAAAGTGTTCTCAACAAGTTGGACCAACCCTATGACATGAAAATGCCGCTCAGGCTAGAAAACTGGTTTGCAACTTCGATCGTTGATTCGGTGGTGAACGGCACCACGAACGTCCAGGATTTAGGCTATGGCAACTCACTTCCCAACGAAATCAAATTTGGGCGGTATCTGCCGGGATTTCGAAAGGCAAACATGTCAAGAATCTATCGAACCTATGCCGACGCGATTCATTTGATTCCTGATGATCCGTATGACATGGCAGGAGTTCAACGGGCGTATGAGTCGCTCGATCGCGCAGGAATGAAGCAAGGCCTCAGCTACACAATGCAAGCACTAATGATGCCGGTCTTCAGTCAAACTACGCTTGCCGTCTCAAGAGAAATTGCTCAACGAAATGCATTGATTCAAGCGGTTGCCTTGTTGAAATCAGGTGCGGATCCGGCGAAGGGATTGCCATTGAAAGATCGTCATACGATGGATACCGATGGGAAGCCATTGAGAGTGAAGAAAACCTCTTCAGGGTGGGTCATTTATTCGATCGGCAGAGATAATGTCGACGATGGCGGAGTCCCGATAGACACGCACGGCAAGGGCGACTATGTCGTCCTCTTACCAAAATAGGTGGTCATGAACACCGAACCAGCCCAAAAATCGAAGTGGGGAAAGGTGGGAACCGTTGTTTTGAGTGTGTTCAGCATTGGGCTTTTTGTAGCTGGCTTAGTATATGTTCAAACGGGAATTCCTACGGCGGCAGCACATTACGATGAGAACCTTCAGGCGGCAAGAACTGCTGGTCTTCCGCTAACACTTGAAGAAGCAGATATTCTCAGGCATGTGCCCGAAGGTGAGAATGGCGCAAGACTAGTTAACAATCTCCCAGAGCTTGGTTTTGAAGTAAGTGGCATGGATTCAGTGCCACAAACCTTCGATTCGAAGTGGAAGACACTCGAACCCTTTGTTCAACAGTTGTTGGCGGCGAGCCAAAAGAAACACCTCATGTTTCCCGAAAGCGATTACGACGCACCTGTAGTTGCACCCGATGGCTCGTTTAGATTAGCCCAGTGGAATCAGGTTTTGTGTTGGCGGGCCGAAGTCGCAGCAAGGAACCGAGATGTGAAATCCATGTCTGATCTCTTGTTTGCTTCAGCTAGATTGGCGAACTTGATGGATCAAGACCCAGATTTTCGCTTACAGTCACTTAGAGCTTCCATGGCATCGGCGATCGATAGGGTTCTCGCAAGATTGATCACCAAACATGGCGATGATCTTGCTTATCAAAAAATCATCAGTCGAATTCTCGAAGTCTTAGATAAGCCATATGATCTTCGTCCTGCTTACAAATTCGAACACTGGCTAGATATACGCCGGGTACTCCTTCGTACGGGTGAACTTCCCGACCCAACCGGTCAAAGGGAGCTGGAAGGCATGCGCTTTATTCCGCGCTACGCGAGAGCATTTAAGTCTCGCATCCATGCCCGTTATGCAACGATGTTACGTGAATACCCATCCAACATTCTCGACTATGAGAATGTTGAGAGGTTAAATTATCGATGTTTTGATCCTGATAGCAAGCAATCGATGAATTCGTATGACATCGCCTACTCAGGCAACAGATTCTCCGAAATAGTTCGCGAGATTAGAGCCGAAGTGGCTAAGCGCAGTGCATTGGCTGTCGCCCTTGCGGTCAAACGAGACCACTTGAGCTTTGACCAAGCAGCGAATGATTCAGGACTGAAAGGAAAAGACATAGACGGTATGCCGATTCGGATCAAGAAATTGCCTCAAGGCTGGATTGTCTACTCTATTGGCGACGATATGAAGGACGATGGCGGTCAGGAGCGCCGATACAACTCGCCCGATTGGGTTGTTCATCTTTCGCCGGGAACGGTGCCTATCGAAAGATCTCCTGTCCAGTTAAGGTCGGGACCGTAAGTGATGAACCCTGAACCAATCCGAAAATCGAAGTGGGGAAAGGTCGGCAAAGTCGGCCTTTTGTCGGTAGTTCTTGTGATTAGCCTCTACGCAGTCGCAGCAAAAGTGACGGGCATTTCTGAGGCAGCGTCAAAATACGACAAGAATCGCGCCGCAGCAAAAGTGGCTGGTTTGTGGTTCACTGACGAAGAGGTTGCTCGGGCATTCAATATTTCCGAAGGTGACAATGGGATGCCGATGCTGAACGAACTTCTTGCGGTTGTCTATAAGCTGAGCCATGGGATTGAACCTGAAGAATTCAATAAGAATTTACATGAGAAATGGACGAAGGTCGAACCGTTCATGCCTGTTCTGCGACAAGCAATTGCGAAGCCGGTAATGCGTGGGAAGCTGAACGTAAAACAACCGCATGACCTAGATAAGGATTTTTGGATTCTCGCGCATCTAGTGCGAATCATGGTAAATGAGACGGAATTAAAGATCCACAATGGCGATATCGCCCAGGCTCAAGAATTGTTGTTGTGTACGGCTTCCTTAGTCAGGCACTTTCGAGATCGTCCCGGCTATCCTGGGTCCTGGATTTCGCTGGCGGACGAAGTGGAAACACTCATAAAGGATATTATTCCGCAGGTTGGTGGTGACCAAAAATGGCTGGCTATTCTATCACAGACGCTCGATAACCTTGGAAGCACGCCAGACCTTCACGAAGGACTTAAGTACGAGCATTGGAGGTCGCTAAGCGATGCAGAAATTTTTCTGGGTCAAGCAGGCTCTTTGCAAGACTTGGGTTTAAAGAAAGAAGACTCAACTCCATTGGAGTACACATTGGGAAAACTGTTTCCCCTGTATGCCAAAGCGAACCTTTCCCGGCTGCACGAAACATACGCTAAGGTAAGTCGAGATTTACCACTGGACCCTACTCAGTTCATAGAGGTTGCGCGAGCAAAGAAGCAGCCACTTCTTGGTGATCCTCTCGATCAAAGCTATCGTATTGTTAATATAGTAGAACCAGGTCAGTCTTGGAACAATAGGGACTTTTTGGCTGAGTGCGCGCAGCGAAATGCATTAAGGCAAGCGCTGATGATTCTAGCAACTGATGCCGACCCGCAAAAGGGATTGCCATTGAGGTCACCCAGTGATTTGGACGTTGACGGAGCGAAACTTAGGATGGTGAAGGATCGAGGCGGGTGGATCATCTATTCGGTGGGTCCGAATCCTCGTGACAATCACGCAGTCCCGCCACCTAATCAAATCGACGAATTCATCGTCCACCTATCGCCAAAATCAATCCATCCAAATGAGTCAATCCGCGAGAAACGAGCACATATCGGTTCTCGATCCCTGGATTAAGGAAAAAAGCCACCATGATCAAAACCTGATGGCTGAATACTAAACTCCGAATCCTAAGAAATTACCAACCCCTGGTCGCCAGCAATTCCTTCTCGTCCAAGCTGTCACAGTTGATGCCGACCATCGGCTGGCCAAGGTTTCGCGAAATCTCGGCCAGCTTCTTCGCATCTTGATAGAACAAGACAGATTCGACAATCGCCTTGGCTCGCTTAGCTGGCTCGTCGGACTTAAAGATTCCCGAACCAACGAAGACCGTTTCGGCGCCAAGTTTCATCATCAATGCCGCGTCAGCTGGAGTAGCAATTCCGCCGGCAGAAAAGTTTGGTACTGGAAGTTTGCCCAGAGCCTTTACTTCGCGAATGAGTTCAAGCGGAGCTTGGTGCTCCTTCGCCAATACGTAAAGCTCGTCTTCGCGGGCATTCTGAACAACCTTGATTTGGGACATTAGCGTTCGCATATGGCGAACGGCTTCGATGACATCGCCTGTGCCAGCTTCGCCTTTGGTTCGGATCATTGCTGCGCCTTCTGCGATTCGCCTCAAAGCCTCGCCGAGGTTCCGGCATCCACAAACAAACGGAACCGTGAACGCGTGCTTATCAACGTGATTAGCATGGTCGGCAGGAGTCAAGACTTCAGATTCATCCACGAAGTCGACTTCAAGCGCTTCTAGGATTTCAGCTTCTACAAAGTGACCAATTCGGCACTTTGCCATAACCGGAATCGAGACCGCATCTTGGATTCCGATAATCAACTCAGGGTCGCTCATTCGCGCGACGCCACCATCTTTTCGGATGTCAGCTGGAACACGCTCAAGAGCCATAACCGCTACCGCGCCTGCATCCTCGGCAATCCTTGCCTGCTCGGCGTTGACCACGTCCATAATCACTCCGCCCTTTAGCATTTCGGCGAGGCCAACCTTTTCTCGCCACGTCTTTTTTGCCGCTATCTGCTTTTCTATGCTCATTTTCAGTTACCTGTCTAGCTACTAGGATACCTTTTTAGGTTCAAATCACTCATGAATCCTCAGAAGCTCCTAACTTTATTACGTAATTTCAACCACAGTCAATTCAAAACTGGCTTTGTGAGACAGGGCTACTTTCCAGGATTGAAGAAACCGACCAATTGTCCGGAAACTAAATCCTTCCCGAAGCAAGGGAAGGTGGCACGCCAGTCAATCCTATGCCATCAATTTCGTTTGACTGGAGTGTCGGAAGGGATGGTTTCAAACTTCAAAAGTCCGACAAACCCTTGTTTTAGTACAATCCAATCATGATCTGGCTCGCAACTCACTACATACCGGAAACCGAACCTGTCGACATCGCGATCCAACCGCTCGGGTCCGTCTCTCGTCGCACTCAATCTGCAATCAAGTCTCGAATCGAACGAACTTACTTCGCAAAGGTTACAATCCTCCCCACCAAGGCCTTACCAAAAAAAGCGTTCTATTCGCCACGTTCTCGATACCGAGCCGATTGGCTACTTCCAATCCTCGCAAAGAATCAAAAGTTCGACAAAATAATCGGAATAACATCGGTCGATATCTCGACCGCTAAGCCGCCCAATAGTGATTGGGGAATTTTTGGACTAGGGCAAATGCCCGGCAAATCATGTGTCGTTTCCGACTTCCGACTGCATAAAAAAGGTCCAATCAGCCTTACCGAAAGACTTTGTCGGGTTGCCATCCACGAAATTGGTCATACTCTAGGGCTGGATCATTGTCCGACTCCCAAGTGCACCATGAGCGATGCAAAAGGTGCAATGAAAACCGTCGATGAGGAGACTGGGTTTTGTGGATTATGTCGGAGGCGAGTAAAGGCAATCCGTCCAGATTAGCAATTTCGGCGAGCCAAGGTAGCATGATTCCATGAATCGCACCTTTGACGACAAGCTAAAAGATTACGCCGTGCTCACCATTCGGCACGGAATCAACATTCAGCAAGGTCAAGAGCTCTTAATTTTTGCTCCAGTTTTTGCCACCGAATTTGTCCGTATGTTGGTCGCCAACGCATATCTGGCCGGTGCAAAAAACGTCCAGGTCTTCTATAACGACGAAATGTTGACCAAGTCGAGGTTTCAGAATGGCACGAGCGCCGCTGCCGCTTATGCCCCGCAATGGTTTTACGATGGGCTCGCTGCTGCCCACGGTTCGGGTGCTGCCCGGTTGAGCGTATTTAGCAGTGATCCTGGGCTGTTAGCCGATGTCGATCCCACTCAAGTTGCGGCTTGGTATGGTGCCGTGGGTTCGGCATCGAAGAAAGTCAGCGAACACGTCAGTAGCATGGCAATTAACTGGAGTGCGATCGCATTCCCCAATCCTGCTTGGGCAAAGATGGTTTTTCCTGCCGAAACCGAAAACGCCGCCATCGAAAAACTTTGGGAAGCGATTTTCTCAGTAGCACGAGTAAATTCTCTTGAGCCTTTAAAGGCTTGGGAAGATCATTGCGATAGCCTCGAAAAACGACAAGCCTTTTTGAATAACCTCAACCTTCGATCGGTTTGTTTCAAGGGTCCCGGAACTGATCTCGAAGTCGGTTTGGTTGACCGGCATACGTGGGTTGGTGGCTGGGGCTACGCCAAAAACGGAGTCAAAAATGCTCCAAATATTCCGACCGAAGAAGTCTTCACGATGCCCCATCGAGACCGTACCAATGGTGTGGTTTCCAGCACTATGCCGCTGAGTCTCCGTGGCCAAGTGGTCGATGGGATTCGGGTTGAGTTTAAAGATGGAGTCGCCGTCTCAGTTAACGCAAAGTCAGCCGAGTCAACTCTCGTCGGCCTGATGGATTCCGATGAAGGGGCTCGCCGACTTGGCGAAATTGCATTGGTTCCGCCTAGCGGAGCTGTGGCACAGACCGGCATCCTCTTTTACAACACGCTCTTCGACGAAAATGCTGCGTGCCACATCGCAATGGGTAGTTCCTACAGTGAGAATTTACCCGGCGTGGATGAACTCGCACATGAAGAGCAATTAGCCGCTGGCGTCAACACAAGCAAGATTCACATGGACTGGATGATTGGCTCGCCCAACGTTGAAGTTGACGGAATTCTGCAAAGTGGTGAACGTGTCGCCCTCATGCGTGGCAACGATTGGGTTGAGCCAGTTTAGTACACTGGTATCACCTTGATTTCTCCGACTTGGTTTGAAGCTCTCAACGAAGCTGGCACATTGTCGGCAAAGCAATTGGCAAAGAAATTTGGCGACGAAGCCGCTCGTTGGGCGTCTCTGCAAGTCGAATTAAGGAAGAAAGCCCAAAGCAAGTTCGCCAATGCCGGATCAATGTTGTTTGACCGGGAGGCACTGGAACAAGCGACCCACGAAACGATTGCCAAATATCATGCCTCAAAGTTTCCTGCCGGAGCGCAAGTTGTTGATATAACGGTTGGCATTGCGGCGGACCTCATCGCACTGGCCAAACGTGGTCCGGCGATTGGGTTCGAACTCGATGCAATGCGGTCCGAAGTTGCGCGCCATAACTGCCCGGGCAATGATATCCGAAACGAAGATGGACTCGCCTATGCCATTGCGAACGACTGTCCTTACGTTTGGGCGGACCCGGACCGCCGTGATAGTGCAGGGAGACGCCTCATCGACCCAAGCACTTACGAACCAAATCCGCTTGATATTCCTCGACATCGCAAGCTAACGGGAATCAAGCTTTCGCCGCTACTCCAAGACGATTACCTTGAGTCGGTAGGTCAGCGCATCGAGTTTGTTTCGTACCGGGGCGAATGTCGAGAAGCAATCGCCTGGTCTGGTGAAGAAGTTGAACCAGGGATATTCGCCGTTGACGCCGAAACGAGTGCGGCAATAGCTCGTTATGAAATCGAGGACGCGGTCAACGAACCTTGGGGCATTATTTTCGACTCCGACCCTGCCGCCGGACGAGCTCACGCTCTGGGCAACTTTGGACTGCCTCAACTCGGCGATTCTCCTGGATACCTTACCGGCGAGACAGTTGTTTCAAGTCCTTGGCTTCGAGCCTACGAAGTCCTGTTCCAAGAATCGAGTGACTTTAAACGAATCAAGGAATTCCTTCGCAAGAATAACCTTCGGGTATTTGAAGTCAAGCAACGCGGAGCTGGAGTGGATCCAACCACGATCATCAAGCAACTCAAAACCGAGGGCGACCCCGTGAGTCTGATCGCTTGGCGGGTTGAAAAGAGCATTCGGTATGCGGTTGCCCGGCGCATTTAGACGTAGGCTATTGCGTTCGTAAGCAGAAAATAGCCGAAAAAAAAGAAGTGAAGAATGACAAATCCGGCCGCAAACTTCTTGATACCTTTATCGGCGTCTCCTCCAAGAATAGCTACAAGAGCGACTGCACTGAAGCCTAGATTGACGTTAAGTAACTGAGAAGCAACCGAATAAAGTGCATTGGCACTGTGCTTGCCTAAAGCATAGTTGGGTTGAACAAGATAGTGAATAGCCACAAACCAAGGCGTTAGCGGCAAAACGCAGCCGACCCTTACTGCCATCCTTCCAGGTTTGTCATAAAGTATTCCCATGGGTTATGATCATGATAATCTCTTTTGGGGCAAATGACAAACCTAACTATTTCCGTTGTTGACATCCCGACTGAGTGTTTCGGCTTTGGGGCCATTCAACTTGTTCTCCAAACAAAAAAAGAATACGTGATGAGTTCAACCGGAGTGTTTTCGGTTCAACTGGACAGAGCAATGAACCGGAAGGGAGAAGAGCATTGGGTTGGCGAATCGGTTGTGTTTCACGGCCATGGACGTCGTTTCATCTACTTCGCATGGCTCGATTTTCGGGGCAAGATGTTTGGCCGAATCAAGCTATATCTCGACCAGATCTCGGATTTGAGCCTAGAATCTGATCAAGCAAGCGTCATCATCAGCGGCACCGGAAAGAAAGGTGGACCAGCCTTTTCAACCGCAATTGTGGTTACCTAAGTGGCAATCCATTTGCATGGGCTGAAGGCACCTGCTGCCTCCGCTGCCCGAGTGTCGAAGTTGAAAATGTTTTGAAGAACTAGAGATTGGATGGCCGATGCGGTGGAGGCTAAATATATCCGAAGCCTTCACTCATTGACTTGCTCGATCGACGCCAAAGTTAGCAATGCCGCGTTTATGATCCAATGACGTCTTTGCCGACGTAGCTTCGAAGCGCCTCAGGGATTACGACACTTCCATTGGATTGTTGATAGGCTTCTAAAATCGCCGCAAACAACCGGGGAACCGCGACGCCAGATCCATTAAGGATATGAACGAACTCAGGCTTTGCCCCGACTTCTGGTCGGTACCGAATGTTAGCTCGACGAGACTGGTAGTCACCAAAGTTTCCGCATGACGAGACTTCGAGGTACTTCTGAACTCCGGCTGCCCAAACTTCGATGTCGTATATCTTGGTTGCCTTTGCCCCCATATCGCCGGTGCAAAGTTCGATGACTCGATAATGAAGACCAAGTGATTGAAGAATGGATTCGGCGTCAAGAACGAGTTTTTCTAGCTCGTCGTACGAAGTCGATGGCTCAACAAATTTCACCATCTCAACTTTGTCGAATTGGTGGATTCGCTGAATCCCTCTTGTATCCTTACCTGCGGCTCCAGCCTCTCGGCGGAAGCAACCCGAGAACGCAGCGTGCTTGATTGGTAACTCCGAAGCTTCCAAAATCTCATCCCGATAAAGGTTCGTAACCGGGACTTCGGCTGTCGGTATGAGGAACAAATCGTCAATAGTCTTATACAAATCGTCTTCGAATTTAGGTAAGTTTCCGGTTCCGATCAACGACTCGCGATTAACCACAAACGGGGGGTAAATTTCTTCGTAACCGTTCTGTTCGGTCTGAAAGTTGACCATGTAGTTGAACAATGCCCGTTGAATTCGAGCTCCGATTCCCTTGTAGACCATCCACCCGCTACCGGTGATCTTTGCTCCGCGGACGGCATCAAACATGCCGTGCTGCTCGCCGATTTCCCAGTGAGGCTTCGGCTCAAAATCAAAAGTTGGCTTTGTTCCCCATTCTCGAATGACCGGATTTTGGGTTTCATCGTCCCCGTCCGGAGCCGATTCATGAGGGATGTTTGGAAGTTCTAATTCAATCGAGTGAAGCTTTTCTTCCAATTCTCGCTGGAGAGTTTCTAGGTCTGCAACTCGCCCTTTGAGTTCGGATGCTTTTGCTTTTGCGGCTTCAGCTTCCTCCTTTTTGCCCTGACCCATCAGCATTCCAATGCTTTTCGAAGCTTGGTTCATTTCGGCCTGAGCATTGCCGGTTTCGGTGGCGATTCCACGAAATTCGGTGTCCGCCGCAAGGAATGCATCAACGATTGATGAGTCCATTCGTTTGCGTTGGAGTCCGTGCCGAACAAGGTCGGGCTGCTTGCGAATGAGTTCTCTATCTAGCATGGGAATCTAGATTTTAGCTGAAATCCGGGCCTCGAAATGAACTTAGATTCAGCTTGAACTAGGGAATTTGCCCTCGTATAGTTGCCAGGAACGACACAAAAGAGTAATAATGAGTCTGTGGTCTTGTGCCACAGGGGATATTGAATTTCGAATCCGCTTGAACTTGCTTCTCATAAGTAACATAGGAAAGTGTGAGAAAACGGTTTATGCAGTTCGAATGGGGTTCCCCAAAGGAAAAAGGAGAACTGAATAAATAGTTATGAAGCGAACTTATAAGTACGCTCTGTCTGCGGTCCTTGGGTTGGGTCTTGCTGTTCCAGCAATGGCTCAAACCGGATTTCCTGATGTGAAGGATTCACATTGGGCAGCAGATAGTGTCAACCGCCTTAAACTGAGCGGTCTCGTCCAC
>JAYUOQ010000105.1:0-4854 GCA_043760685.1 Armatimonadota bacterium
AGGACGAGAAGAAATCAAAGCTAATGCTTTTCAGGTACTTTGCTTCGAACATGGAAAGCTTGGTGCCGATGATGCGAACAACCTATTGCAGAACCCAGCTATTTATTCTTGAGTGCTATTTAAAGCAGAAGATGAAGTTTCAGAAGCCACTACCTTCCTCTCTCAGCGCTTTCTCTGAGTCGGCAACAATTGACCCGTTTACGGGTGAAAAGTTCTACTACAAAGCTAGCTCATTGAGCTACCTGCTCTATTCAGCTGGAGAGGACTTGGTTGACGATGGCGGGAAAACAGACTCGAGCTTCCGAATACCGGATTTACTACTCGAAAAGCCTCACAGTTGAAAGCTGGCAGGCTTGACCGGTTCAGCCGGTGTTACCATGACAACTGACTCCTCGATTGGTGCTTCCGGATCCGGCAATTTTAGGAGTGCTTCTCTGGCATCTATCGGATTTACGACGATCTCGTCTTTTTGAACGCGACCGTCTCTAAATCGGATAATTCGTTTGCAGTGGTGAGCGATTTCCTCTTCGTGAGTAACAATAATGACGGTTTTTCCGTTTCGGTTGAGGTCTTGAAGGACGGCTAAAATGTCTTCCGATGTTCTTGAATCAAGATTTCCAGTCGGCTCATCGCCCAAGATCATCACGGGATTTGTTACTAGAGCCCTTGCAATTGCAACACGTTGCTGTTGACCGCCCGAAAGCTCACTTGGCTTATGGTCCAGTCGATTACCAAGACCAACTTTTTCAAGAGCTTGCTTGGCTAATATGCTTCGATCCTTGGTTCCCGCATACATCAAGGGCAATTCGACGTTCTTCATTGCCGAAGTACGAGGCAGTAGATTGAAGTTCTGGAAGACAAAACCAATGTACTTGTTGCGAATAACGGCAAGTTGATTGTCATTCATCTTTGCGACCGGTTTGCCATCCAGTTCAATTTCGCCTTCGGTTGGGCGATCAAGACAACCGATCAAATTCATAAAGGTTGACTTACCGGATCCAGAAGGACCCATGATCGCGACAAATTCGCCTTCAAGGATTGTGATATCGACATTTCTCAGTGCGTGAACCGTTTGGTCACCCATTACATACTTCTTCGAGAGCCCTCGAACCTGGACGACAGGAGCACTCACTAAAGTTCTTCCCCGGGCATCTGGAGGCCAGTTACCAACCGCAACTTCAACTGGGAAATTTGAACATCATAAGACGCTTCGATGTAGTTTGATTCGGCGGTTACAAGGCTTACTTGAGCCGTAATAACCTCGATCAAGCTTGCCACCTTGAGAACCTGAGAGGCACTTGCGGCTTCGAAGTTTAGTCTCGCCGCCCTTAGGGCAAGCTCCGATGCATTTAGCCTCAATTGGTCTTGAGAGTACGTCAAATATGCAGATTCAATTTCACTTCTTGCATTCTTCTCGGTTTGCGAAAGCACCGCTTTGGACGCTTCAACGTTGGCACGCTCGGCAGTCACCTGTGCTTTGCTCCTGCCGCCATCAAACAGTGGGTAGCTGAGCAAGAATGAGGTGTTTCGATTGGAACTTTGGTCCGGGGTAAATTGCCGACTATAGTTAAAGTCGAGAGACCAAGTTAAACCGGCGTCCAGTTCCGTGCCACGAAGATTATTGAGCTGACTTTCCACACTCTTTCTTCGAGAAATCAGATCGGGGCGATTCTTTAATCCTAGATTCACGGCGGAATCAACATCTGCAGGGAAGTCGGTCGACGGAACAAACGAACTTGGTTCAAGTTCTAACGTTGTATAGTCCCGTTGAAGACCGATGATTGACTTTAACGAAGCGGAGTTTATGTTCGTTCGGTTTTTGGCGTTGATTGAGTTTACTTTTGCATTAAGCGCATCTGCCTCGGCTTGTAAGATTTCTCTTCTGGCCGCATCTCCCACACTCACCCGGGCTTTGGTTTGTTCAAGGACCTTGTCGGATCTTCCTAATTGGGCGGAGGCAACTTTTTCAAGCTCTTGTGCCCGGAGAGTTTCGAGAAAGCCAACTTCAACATCATAGATCAGGCTACGAAGTACTTGCTGAGTTTGGGCATCTTGCGCCGAAACACTTTGCCTAGCCGCATTCAACTGTGCCATTCGTTGCCCGGTATCCAAAATCCTCCACGTTAGACCTGCTTGCGTGGAGGTTTGAGTAAATGCCACCGAAGTGTTTCCAAGCGTTGCGCTTGGAATTTGGCGAAGGCTGTCGGTATATGTTGCGGTAGGTGTAAGAACCGGCATGAATGATGATGCGGCAATAGTTCGCCGCGCTTTCGATGCAATAAGGTCTTGCTCGGCAGCTTTCAGATTTCCGTTGTTTCGTTTAGCGAGGCGAATTGCCTCATCCATCGTAAGCTTTTGCCCAAAACTAAGCGCCGCCCAGGCAGCCAACATTCCACAAACCGACAATTTTCTGATATTCATCCCTTTCCCCTTTTACCTTTACGCTACCGACTGGTTGAACGATTCCAATTGGGACAAGATGCCCAATTGTTATTCTCCCCAGATTAGATTTCGGTTCGCAATGATCGTTTCCTCGCGATCCGGCCCCACTGAAATGATTGCTACTGGCGTTTTTGTATATTCAGCCATAAAATCTAGATAAGCTCGAGCCTCTTTTGGAAGGTCATCTACCGTTCGTGCTGTCCGCAAATCTCCGGTCCAACCAGCTAGTTCTTCGTAAACCGGTTCGATCCTTGACAGCATGTCAACATCGCTCGGTACGTAGTCAATTTCCCTTCCATCTAGTTTGTACTTGACCGCAACCTTTATCGTTTCAAAATTACTGAGAATGTCCAGTCTAGTCACGACAAGTCCACTCAAAGAATTCAGCCGACAAGCATGTTTCAGAGCAACCAAGTCTAGCCAGCCAATTCTTCTGCCTCGACCCGTTGTGGTGCCGAACTCTTTGCCAATCGTACGAATGTGGTCTCCAAGTTCGTTGTCAAGTTCAGTAGGGAACGGGCCACTTCCAACGCGAGTTGTGTAAGTCTTGCAAACTCCGAGGACACTGTCAATGTGTCGAGGTCCAATTCCCGTACCTAAACATGCTCCACCGGCAACAGGATGCGATGAGGTTACATATGGATAGGTGCCCGAATCAAGGTCAAGAAATGTGCCTTGAGCACCTTCAAGAAGAACTTTTTCACCGGCTTCCACTGCTTCAGCGACCATTGATTCGATGTCCTTCACAAATGGGCGGATTCGGTCGGCATAAGCCGAATATTCGGCAAGCATTTCATCATATGAAAGTGGGTCTTTCCCAAATAACGACAGATAGCGATTTTTGACTTCAAGTACTTCCTTAAGTCGGACTGGGAATCGCTCTTTGTTGACAAATTCACCCATTCGGATACCAATCCGGGCAACTTTATCTTGGTAGGCAGGTCCGATACCGCGGCTAGTGGTACCGATCTTATTACTGCCCCGAGCCTCTTCTTCTAATGAGTCAAGCATCCGGTGATAAGGGAAAACAACGTGGGCTGCACTTGAAATAATCAATTCACCAAGCTCGGCTTGCTGTGACAACGTTCGGTCCCATTCTTCCAGCAATCCTTTCGGGCAGACGACCATTCCAGATCCAACTAGGGCTTTTGTGCCCTTGTGAAGAATTCCCGCGGGAATCAAGTGGAATTTGAATTCTTTGCCTTCGGCGATAACCGTATGTCCGGCATTGTTACCTCCAGCGAATCGAACGACAAGGCTGGCCTGGCTTCCCAGAACATCAACGAGTTTTCCTTTGGCTTCATCGCCCCATTGGGCGCCTACAATCACAAGTGTTGGCATAATTTAGCTCATCCTGGTGCGGCAATCTTGACAAAAAGTTAGGCCGACGCACCCTGTCGAGGATCCGCCGGCCATTAACCGTTGAGCCTTCTCCCAACGTTAATAGATTATGACTGAAATTTCAAACCCAAGTTGACGCTCGACGAAAGTGCTTAAAGGTAACCGGACGTCGAATGTTTGCAAACACGAAGTCTGGCCAACCCGCCATGAAGTCGAGTTCATAGTCGTCAGGGGGCGAAATTAACACAAGTGGCACCTTAGATGCGGTCGAATGTCCCATTTTTGCCTGGGCAAATTTTTCATACCCTGCGATTTTGTGGGGCTCCTCCAGAGTTGAAAGTAAATCAAGAAATATTAGGTCGGCATCGCTACCACCAGCAAGTCCTTCCTCCCAATCGGAAAAACAAACGAAAGTATCGCTTGGGTGGAAGCCTTCCTTTGCTTCATTTTCCATTTCACTGTCCCTGGTAATTAAGACAAATTTCATCCTTACATGCCGATCATACATGATTTGGCAAGAATGGGCAAGGGTCTTTTTGCGTTAAGAATTTGAGAAATCACTTGAAAATATAAAGGCTGTCTAATATCTGTCTAATATTTATGGACTTTTCATGGAATATCGAGTATTGTAGTTCTGGGACTATCGAAATGGATTTAATGACGAAAGATTTTCTGCCTGAGCAAAATGCCGAAACATTTGAAAAGCTGATTGGTATTAGCAAGAGCCGAGCCTATCGGATGGCATTTGAGCTGACCAGAAATGCATCTGATGCGGAAGACCTTGTCCAGGAGACCTACGTCAAAGCATGGAAAGGTTTTGACTCTTACGCGACAGAAAAACCGTTCTTAAACTGGCTCTTACGAATCATGCAAAGAGCCTATTTGGACTCGAGACGACGAGCCAATCCGATACGCAAAGCAGACTCCCTTCAAGCGATTGCCCAGTCAGTAGAAGGAGAAATTCAGGAGCTAACGATTGCCGACCCTTCGCCGAATGCCTCAGACGAATTGTTATTCGAAGAGTATCAGCACCAGTTGTCAAAGTCCCTCGATATGATTCCTGAAATCTAT
>JAYUOQ010000106.1:0-4847 GCA_043760685.1 Armatimonadota bacterium
CTTTAACAATCAAATTGGTAAAGGTCTTCAAATTTGGATCAAGGATCAACTTATCCATGATGTCCTTGTCTTCCCGTTGCACCAACCCAGCCGTCGAAAGCCAACAAGCTAAGAACAAGCATATAACCTTCATCGGTCGTGTTTTGGTTTGGTTAAGAGGTGAGCTGATTTGAACCATGGTGACCCTTGACATTGTGCCACTTTATGAGGGATACTTTCTACTTGTCGAGTTTGTGTGTCGCAAGACCCGTGAGCAAGACCGCCATCATCCAAGAGGGCATGCAGTTTCGAAACCGATTTAAACACCGCACACCGAAACGAGTGAGCCCCTGTTTAGGGGTTTTTTAATGTCCAAAAGTGGATTGGCTGGCGTCAGAGAAAAAGCAAAATGCCTACAGTAAACCAACTAGTTAGAAAGGGAAGGAAGGTGCCAAAGACTAAATCAAAGAGTCCGGCACTGAAACAAAACCCATTTAAGCGAGGAGTATGTACCATCGTTCGAACGATGACTCCCAAGAAGCCGAACTCAGCACTTCGAAAGACTGCTCGTGTTCGATTGACCAACGGTATCGAAGTTACCGCCTATATTCCTGGCGAAGGCCACAACCTCCAAGAGCACTCTGTTGTTCTTATCCGAGGTGGTCGTGTTAAGGACCTTCCGGGCGTTCGATATCATATCATTCGTGGAACCCAACAAACCGCAGGCGTAAGCAAGCGAAACCAGGGTCGATCTAAATATGGCGTGAAAAAGCCAAAGGCGGCTAAGTAATGCCACGTAAAGGCGCAGCACCAAAGCGAATTATCCTCCCTGATCCAATCTACGGATCAGAGTTGGCCGCACGATTTATTAACCGAATGATGTACAGCGGTAAGCGCGGAAAGTCCGAATACATTTTTTACGCGGCAATGAAAATTGTCGAAGAGAAAAGCGGAACTCCTGCTATCGAAGCATTTGAGAAAGCGATTCAGAACGTAACTCCAGCGGTTGAGGTTCGACCTCGACGAGTTGGTGGACAGACGTACCAAGTACCGATGGACGTTCGACCAGAGCGACGACGAACTCTCGCCTTCCGATGGCTCCTTGGAGCTGCTCGAAAGCGAAGCGGAAAGTCGATGGTTGACAAGTTGAGCAATGAAGTGCTCGACGCATTCAACAACAGCGGCTCAGCAATCAAAAAGCGTGAAGACACGCACAAGATGGCTGAATCAAACAAGGCGTTCGCCCACTATCGATTCTAAGATATTTTTGACCCGGGCTATGCAAGATGTATAGCCCAAAACTCACTTCACTAAGAAAGGAAGACTAAACAGCCATGCCCAGAAGCCACCCCCTCGAACTCGTTCGGAACATTGGTATTGCGGCTCACATTGACGCCGGCAAGACGACTACAACCGAGCGAATCTTATATTACACCGGCAAAACTCACAAAATTGGTGAGGTGCATGACGGTGCTGCAACCATGGACTGGATGGAGCAGGAGCAAGAGCGAGGAATCACGATTACCTCGGCTGCTACTACTGCATTCTGGAGCGGGTCAGATAAGCAATTCCCAGAGCACAAGATCAACATCATTGATACACCAGGACACGTAGACTTCACGGTTGAAGTTGAGCGATCCCTTCGCGTTCTTGATGGGTGCGTTGCTGTATTTTGCGCCGTTGGTGGCGTTCAGCCTCAATCTGAAACAGTTTGGCGACAAGCGACCAAGTACAAAGTTCCCCGAGTTATTTATGTTAACAAGATGGACCGACTTGGTGCTGACTTCTTTAGTGTTCATGGCCGGATCCGAGAGCGACTCGGTGCCAACGTTGCTCCAATTCAGATTCCTATCGGAGCTGAAGGCAACTACACCGGATACGTTGACCTCATCAAGATGACGGCAACGATCTATAAGTCTGACGATGGAAAAACGTCCGAAACCGGTCCTATTCCTGCTGAAATGGAAGAAGCTGCCAAAGAATGGCGAGGCAAATTGCTTGAGTCGATTGCTGACTATGACGATGAAATCGCCATGAAGTACCTCGAAGGTGAAGAGCTATCGGTTGAAGAACTGAAAGCTTCTCTACGACGAGGCACGATCGCTTTGCAAATTTTCCCGATGATCTCTGGTTCGTCCTTTAAGAACAAAGGTGTTCAAGCAATGTGCGACGCAGTTTGCGAATTCCTTCCAAGTCCAATCGACCGAGGTGGCGTAGGTGGAATTGAGCCACGATCAGAAACTGAGCTTGTGCGAAATCCTGATGACAAAGAGCCGTTTTCTGCTCTTGCATTTAAGATCATGTCAGATAAGTTCGTTGGACGACTTACGTTCCTTCGCGTTTACTCCGGTTTCCTTAAGAAGGGAAGCCAAGTTGCGGTTGCTTATCGAGATCCATCCACAAACGAACTACGAACGAGAACTGAGCGAGTTGGCCGAATCTTGGAAATGCACGCAAATGCACGAACTGACCTTGACGAAGTATATGCCGGCGAAATCGTTGGCGTTATCGGTCTAAACGACATCATCACGGGTTACACAATTTGTGACCCAGATAAGATGGTAGCGCTTGAAGCGATCAAATTCCCAGAGCCAGTTATTCAAATTGCCATTGAACCAAAATCGAAGGCGGACCAAGAGAAACTGGGTCAGTCGTTGCAACGACTTGCTCAAGAAGATCCGACATTCCGAGTCTTTACCGATGCCGAGTCTGGTCAAACGATCATTTCCGGAATGGGTGAACTTCACCTTGAAATCATTGTTGATCGATTGAATCGCGAATTTGGCGTCCAGGCTAACCAAGGTAAGCCACAGGTTGCCTACCGAGAAACGATCAAGGGAACCAGCAAGGCAGAAGGACGATTCGTTCGACAGTCTGGTGGTTCGGGTCAGTATGGTGTCTGTACGATTTCCATCGAACCGATGGAAGTTGGTCAAGGCTTCGTGTTTGAGAACAAGGTTGTTGGTGGTTCGATTCCTAAGGAATACATCCCGGCAATTGAAAAGGGCGTCCGAGAAGCAATGCTTAGCGGTGTTCAAGCTGGTTATCCAGTTGTCGACATTAAGGTAAAGGTCCTCGATGGTAGCTACCACGATGTTGACTCGAACGAAAACGCGTTCAAACAAGCTGGAGTCTTAGCTTTCAAAGCTGCGATGAAGACAGCAAATCCGATTATTAAGGAACCGATCATGCACGTCGAAGTTACGACGCCAGAGCAAAATGTTGGCGACGTAGTTGGAGACATCAACGGTCGACGAGGACGAATCGAAGGCATGGCGCCTGCTCCAGGTGGAGTAAGCATCGTCAACGCCCACGTTCCACTCTCCGAAATGTTTGGGTACGTTACAACGCTCCGGTCCTTGACTCAAGGTCGAGCATTGCCAAACGTTACTCCTTCGCACTACGAAGAAGTGCCGAAGAGCGTTGAAGCCGAAATCATCGCCAAAGCACAAGGCGGAAGATAAGTTCAGCTGCTAGCTTTCAGCCTTTAGCTGTGAGCAGGAAAAGAAGCCTCAATCGAGAGATTGGGGCATTTTTGGCTTGATTAAGTACCAGATTTAGCTTGTTAATCGATTGCTAAAGGGATCGGCAATATTGAGATGCGTATCCAAGTTGATGTAGAGGGATTCAAAATATTTAGCGATTTTCAAAAATTGAGAACTTGTCCTGCCTGATATTCGTTCGTTGAGATATGGCATGCGATACACAGTATTTGGCACTTCAGACAATAGCATTTGGATGTCTTGCTCCAAACCCAGGTTCGGCAACACCTGACGAAAATAGTCCTGCTTTGTTTTTGAGCAATGCACCAGAGCAAATAGGAGCCGGATTTACGGTTGGAGCCCCTTGGCAATTTGGCGCCGGTCCAAAAAATTTATGCCGGGCTAAACTTTCTGGACTTGACTTACCATCAAAGGTGCGGGTCTATCTATGGCACATATCTCGATTCAATCAAGAAACCCACTGGGCGGCGATTGTCGGCTCTATACAAAATGGCGGTAGCGTAACGAACTTAAAGTCTCAAGTTGTCAATTCTTCAGCAATTTATGGTGACTTTGTAGACATTGGAAATTGCTTGGCAGATTCGCATTTGCTTGGCACATTGAATCCACAGGTACCGTCTCAAACCTACAATTTGGTAACCGATCAGGTTCTTTGGAGCAAAACGATTCCGGCTGGAACGCAGAATGAAAATACGTTTAGGGTCGTTGCTGCAGTCCTTGAATTTGATGTGCAAGCTTTTGAAGCTTTTACTATCAGATCAGTAGTCTCACTTGATGGGAACTTCGGAACATACGATACGCCGCTCGCAAATAATCGGAACAATTGGTCTGTCAGCGATCCTCCTTCATATGCCACTCATAGTCGTGGCTATTGGAAACACAGTGGAATCACGATGAACATTCCAGGTGTGTACGATTGTACGCTTCTGCAGGCACCCCCAAAGTTCAAAGAATGGCAGATTTGCGACGATAATGGTCCTGAAGCAGAGTACTTTTCTGTGCCGCACTCATTGGCAGATACCAGCCAGGGGTTAACAGAAAAACCCAACAAGGGTGCTTACGGTGCGAACCTCAAATATATCGCACAGTATAGTAACTCTAGTCCAGTAGATGTTGCTCGCGTATATGTGGGTGTACGGGCAAGGGGAATTTCAGGCAAATTTTATGGTGTTCAGAAGGTGCGCACATTGGTTCCAACGCCAATAGTAAGCGGAGACGCAACGCGGCTATTTGCAATCCCGGATTCAGCACCCCCCCATCAAGCCGGTTACAATTTTACGGATGTTTATCCGTCCTCGTTTTTTCAAGGTTATCTTGGTGTCCCTCCTAACGGAAGTGGAACGATTGAAATCCAGTTGGCCGTGG
>JAYUOQ010000107.1:0-1951 GCA_043760685.1 Armatimonadota bacterium
TGGATTGCCAGGAAGGCAGAATTGGTACGGGAAGAAATGGAAGGATGCAAAAGGTGTTTCTACCGACCTGATCTCTAAATGGAAAACGCTTGAAGAGAAGACTTTGGCGTGGAACAAGACATGGTACGACTCCACGCTTCCTTATTGGTTCTTGGATCGAACGTTCGTCAATACAAGCATTCTGGCAACCACAACCTGTCACCGTTTCGATGACGGTAGATTCTATTTCTGGGAGGGTATTGGATGCTGTGCCGGAACGTGTACCCACGTTTGGGGCTACGCCCAGGCTATCGGCAGAGTCTTTCCCGAAGTTGAAAAGTACTTGCGAGAGAAGATTGATTTTGGAATGGCGTACCGCAAAGAGTCAGGGGGAATTGACTACCGAGCCGAGTATCACCAGACCGTTGCAGTCGATGGTCAATGTGGATGCATTCTCCGGGCCTATCGAGAACACACCATGTCGAAAGACAATTCCTATTTGCGCGGAATCTGGCCACAAGTAAAGGGTGCGATGCAGTACCTGATCAAGCAGGATGCCGGTAAAGATGGAATTCTTGATGGACCCCAATACAATACGTTGGATACGTCCTGGTATGGGAAGATCGCCTGGATTTCTTCGCTGTATTTGGCTGCTCTAAGGGCGAGTGAGGCTATGGCCCTTGTGATGGGCGACAACGAGTTTGCGAAAGAGTGTGCAACGATTTGCGAAAGTGGATCCAAGGAAATGGTGAAGCAACTCTTCAACGGTGAGTATTTCATTCACAAGCTTGATCCTGCTCATCCTGAGTCTAACAACACCAACGATGGTTGCCATATTGATCAAGTCTATGGTCAGTCTTGGGCTCATCAAGTTGGCTTGCCAAGAATTATTCCGAAGCGAGAGACAGTCATGGCCCTCAAAGCATTGTTTAAGCACAGCTTCTATGATGATGTTTGGGAGTACCGAAGGAAGGTCAAAGGCATTCCTGGCGGCCGATGGTATGCCGCGCCAGGTGAACCGGGCCTGATTATGTGCAGCTTCCCTCGCGGCGGAGCCGCAGAGTCAGTTGGAAAGGGCGGCGATGCTTGGGCGACAATGTATTTCAACGAATGTATGAGTGGGTTTGAGTATCAAGTCGCGGCCCATATGATTTCTGAAGAGTTGATCGATGAAGGGTTAGCGTTGGTCTACGCTATCCATCAGCGATATCATGGGGCAAAACGTAATCCTTACAACGAAATTGAGTGTAGTGACCATTACGGCAGGGCTATGGCTTCTTATGGTGCGTTCGTCAGTATGTGCGGATTTAAGGTCGATGGACCAAATGGCAAGATGTCGTTTAGCCTGAAGAAGTCCGGAAAGTTCCGTTGTGGATTCATTAATGAACGCGGATGGGGAACATACGATCGGTCTGCGAGCGGCGTTGAAACGGTTACCTACGCTCATCAGAATTGATTTGCTTGTCGAAATCAGTTCGAGTTATTCGGTTAGTGACTAGGAGTGAACAAAGCGTCACTTAATTAGCATGAATCAATCCAACAATCCTCATCCTCCAATAACCAATCGTGACGACTGGCGAAAGGCTCGTATCGCGCTGCTTGAGCGTGAAAAGGCGGCAACCCGACTGAAGGACAAAATTGCATCCGACCGTCGGTGCTTACCAATGGTCAAAGTCGAATCGGATTATAAGTTCGAATCTACGGAGGGAAAGGTTTCGCTTCGCGATTTGTTTGGGGATTCAAGGCAACTGATTGTCTACCATTTCATGTTCGATCCTGAATGGGAGAGCGGTTGTCCGGGCTGTACGTCGTACATTGATGCACTCTCGCCGGTAGATTTGGAATTGTTGTCAAAACGGGATACATCGTTTGTCATAGTTTCTAGAGCACCACTCGAAAAAATAGTCGAGTATCGAAAAACACGTAATTGGGAATTTGAATGGGTCTCGTCGTTTG
The DNA here is from genome assembly GCA_043760685.1 of Armatimonadota bacterium. GTDB lineage: Bacteria > Armatimonadota > Fimbriimonadia > Fimbriimonadales > Fimbriimonadaceae > Fimbriimonas. The sequence continues at coordinate 1,936 of JAYUOQ010000107.1, forward strand.
GTAGCTCATTCAACTA
>JAYUOQ010000108.1:0-4837 GCA_043760685.1 Armatimonadota bacterium
ACCCGAACCAACAATTTCAACCGTATTTTCTGGAATTCGAGGAGTTACTTCTGGTTCACTTTGCTTTACTTTTGGCTCAGTCGCTTTTACCTTTGGTAAAGATTTTGAAGCAACAAAAGTCTCTGGTTTTGATTGAATAACTGGCTTATTCTTTGAGTTTTTAAAGTCAAAGTTACTTGGAAATACTACAGCAGATGCGGAAACCCAGCCCACGGTGCCGTGATCAAACTTTACTTTGTAGAAGTCTCCACCTTTGTCAATAATGAGAGCTTTTCCTCCTTTGACTTTGCCTACAACTGAGTTTGATGAAGACGGACCCTTGTGGATTTTTACCGTCCTGTTTACCATCGAAGCATATCTGGTTAGTCCTGCGCTAGAACTTGCTGCAACTGACTTCCCTTTTGAGTCTGGAGTTGATTTTGAGGCTACCGTTGGCAATGGATCGAGTTTGATCGGAATTACCTTTGCGGCTGATCGCCCGGCTATCTTTAGAAAATCTTGTCGGACCCAACCTTGGGTTCCGTATTCGAATTTCAGTTTAAACCAATCGCCTTTTTGAGCAAGAATTGTTGCGTTTCCGCCGTTAACCTTCTTAATCAAAGATGAATTGGAGTCTGGTGCTGACCGTACATTGATGTTTACACCAATGATGGTCGCTTTTCCTGCTGAACTGCCTGATCCAGCACTGCGGTGACCGCGTGAAAAGTTTTTGGTTGATCCCCTATCTGGATTCGCCAACCCTGTCGATATTAGCGCTACAGATAACGCGGCAACGAGTACGCTCTTGTTCAAAGTCCCTCTTTCCTCCCCTGTGGTGTCACTGGATTTCTCCAGCAATCCCATCTACTATACCCAAATTTGTCAGAAACCGTTCCTGACCCCGGTAAAATTGTCGGGTATTGAAGCTGAGCATTGTAGTCGTAAATTGGAACACTGCTTCATTTCTCAACGATTGTCTCGCTTCGATTGAACCTAGCAATATTGCTGGGAGATGCGAAGTGATTGTTGTCGACAATTTTTCTTCAGATAACAGCGTAAATATAGTCAAAACATGTTTTCCTGATGTAATTCTCCTTCAGGAAACAATCAATCACGGTTACGCGAAAGGCAATAACATCGGTATTTCTCGAGCAACTGGTGAGTACATTTTGACTTTGAATTCGGACACAATTGTCAGCAGTTCCGTCCTTCTTGACGCGATGACCAAGCTGGAAGAAATGCCGGGTTACGGATGCCTGGCAGTTAAGCTCATTGGAGCTGATGGATTACCCCAACGGTCTGTTCGCGGCTTTCCAACTATTGCGGGAATTTTCGGAGACGTTACTGGCCTCGGGAAACTATTTCGATTCTTCGATTCCTATCGGCAAACTCGATTTGACTACGAGAAATCTCAAGATGCCCAGCAACCGATGGGAACTTTTCTCTTGTTTCGAGGGTCGATTTTGAAAGAAATACCAGGTCCATTTGATGAGCAGTTTCCAATTTTTTTTAACGAAGTGGATTTGCTGCAACAGATGCAAAAGAAAGGATTTAAGTGCTGGTATGAGTTTTCACTTTCGATTAGGCATTTTGGTGGAGAAAGCACTAAGCAAGTGAAGAAAAGTATGGTTTGGGAATCTCATCGGAGCCTTATTCGATACTTTTCGAAGAATTTGATGGGAATGGCGCGAATATCGCTCCTCTTCATTATTCCCGTCGTTTGGATTGGGGCGTTGATTCGCGCTCGAGGATTTCATGAAGGATTTCGACCTTAGTATCACCATTTGTAGTTGGAACACGATTGATGATCTAAGGGCATGCCTTGCCAGCTTAATGACGATCCGTGATGAAGCAAAATTTGAGGTTATTGTTGTCGACAATAATTCTGAAGATGGATCACCGGTTATGGTTTCTGATGAATTTCAATGGGTTCGCCTTGAGGCAATGAACAAAAATTTAGGCTTTGTAGGTGGTCAGAATTTTGCTGCAGAGAATCGTAAAGGGCGGCACGTTTTACCGCTGAATTCTGACACCGTCGTTCATCCTGGGGCAATCAGTGGTCTTCTAACTTATCTTGAATCTCACCCAGACGTCGGAATCGTGGCTCCTAAACTCCTGAATCCTGACGGAAGTTTGCAGTTCAGTTGCCGCCGATTTCCTAATCCTCTTGCAGCCCTATTTAGAAATACTCTGCTTGGTAAAATATTTCCCAATAATCGATTCACCAAAGAATATTTGATGCAGGACTTTGCTCATGACGGTGCAAAGGAAGTGGATTGGGTCTCCGGTGCAGCATTGCTTGTTCGAGACACTTTGATTGAAGACAAGCCATTGTTTGACCCAGAATTCGTCATGTTTTGCGAGGATGTTGATCTTTGTTTTCAGACCTGGAAGAACGGAAAAAAAGTAATCTATCTTCCTGAATTCAAAATCACTCATGCAATTGGTCGCAGCACTGACAAAGCCCCAAACCGGATGATTGGAAGATTTCATCGTTCAATGTTCTTGTTCTATCGGAAAAACGTGGTACCAAACATGACTCCAATCGCCCGGCCGTTCGCGCTAGGCCTAGCGGCAACTGCACTTGCCACAAGGGCGTCATTGTTTGTCGTCCGAAACAAAATTGACATCCTTAAGCGGAAATTCACAAAATGACCAAGATCCCGCACTGGACAATTATATGCGTCGCACTTGGTGCCTTTCTACTTCCGCTCATGGGAGGGCATTTAAGTATCGAATCTGGGAGTCTACGCTCAACTGATAGTGTCTTGGTCGGCATCTTTACCGGAGACCAAGCTCCTTTTCTGACTCATTTTCTGCTTTCGTTACTCTTCTTCATTCCTATCTGTGCAAACCTTTTTGCCAAGAAGATAACCCATGTTGTTAACTTGAGGATTTCATTTTGGCTGGCTCTACTTGGCGCATGTATTGGCGTTTCCATCATGGTCTCAGGGTTCCCTGCCGTAACCATCGGTGTCGTTTTAGAATGGGCAATGATGTCCATGGCTTTTTTTGCAGTCACACTATGCTGCGGGCGAAAGCAATCGAGCATTCCTATACTGGGCTTTATTGCCGGATCAATAATGGCAGCCATTTCAGGAATTGCGGAGTACGGTGCCATGAAAGCGTATGATCCGGGATATCGTATTTCGGCAATGCAAATTGGGCCTAATCAAGCCGGTGCCTTATTTGCGACGGGCACAATACTCTGCCTTGCCATGGCATTTAGGTTTGATCGAATCGCTCGACTCGGCCTTGTTCTTGGCGCAATTATGCAAAGCTTTGCGTTGGTTTTGACGCAATCAAAAGGAGCAATTGTTTGCCTCCCAATTGGTGTAATAGTACTGATTGGTGGCCTCCTCATCTTGAAATCGGCGAAGCCAGTTGCAATCTTTGGTGGAATAGTCTTTCCGTTGATCATTACCGGCGCTTTGGCTCTTACTATGCAAAAGTCAGCTAGCAATAGTACCGGTGGACCGGCAATGACAAGAGTCGTCAGTAGCGGAGCTGAGGCTACGCAATCGCAAGAATTCCGCAAATTGCTTTGGTCTTCTGCGATAGATCTCTCTAAGCAGAGACCTTATGGATGGGGAATGGGGACGTTTTGGTATGAATCTACACGGCCGGGAAAGATAACGCAAACAACCCTCGCCCATCAAACCTTTCTGCAATTGGCTTGCGAAGCATCTCCCCTTGCCCCGATTGCTCTAATTGGATTTCTTGGTTCCGTCGTCATTTGGGGACTTCGGGGAATCCGCACCCAATCGTCTGATAACAAAATACTTTTGGTTGGTCTTCTTGGCGCACTTTCCGTATCAATTGCCCATAACTTAGTCGATTCTGATATGTATATTTTTGGACTTGGGGGACTGGTCTTCCTTATCTGTGGATCGTTCGTTGCTTCGTCCTCCGATTCTCAGGCACCCGAGTACATTTTTGCTCTGCCAAAAATTGCGTTTGGAGCTACTGCAATTTTGCTGATACCAATCTGTTTGTCGGTTGGTTTGTCAGAACTTTATCGGGCAATGGGTCGGGGAGCTCTAGAAAGCCGAGATTTCGCAACCTGTATCTCAAGTGCAAATTCGGCACTTTCCGTCAATTTCATTGACGGGCAAGCATACGCATTACGCGCATTGGCAACTCAAAGTGAAGACGATCTCGTTAATGCCACGAAGATCCACCCCTCACCGAAAACCTATAGGGCTCTATCGGGTTATTACTTTGGCAAAAAGATGCATAACGAGAGTTACAATGCCCTTAGCAAGGCTTTGGAACGAGACCCTAACAATGCACCCGCTCTGCTGAAATATTTACAAGAGGCCTTTGATACCGGGAACAACGAACTGGTAGTGAAGAAGGCGAATCAGCTCATTGCTACTGAAAAGTCGACTTACTTTACAGTGCGAAGTCAACCGGAGTTTGTTCCGACGCAAAGCTATGTTGCCAGACTTTTTCTCGTTAGGCTATCCACAAACAACGAGGAAAAAAGCAAATTGCTTGAAGAGGCGATCAAGGGGTTTGCCCAGTATCGTGACACGACAGGACCAGTTATTGTGCGAAACTTAGCGGTTATTCCCGGTGGGAGCTTTGGTGGTGAAAGCCGGAAAACTCTTGAAGAGAACTACAAGATGGCTATTGATGCTTGCACCGACCTCGAAAAGCTTCAGCGATTGGCACCACGTACGCTTGGCTTCGACTTACCAGCTGAAGCAACTAAGTTTGCTGGAGCCTTGGCTGGGCTGAACAAATAGTGCCGTACAACATCACCAGCAATAGGGGCTGCGTGATCGCCTCCATGCCCCACGCCTTCAGCGAGAACACAAATTGCGATACGAGGGTTATCGCGGGGGGCAAAACC
>JAYUOQ010000109.1:0-13525 GCA_043760685.1 Armatimonadota bacterium
TGATGGCTCAACTGACTTAGTTGAATGGATAGAAATTGAAACGCTAACAATGGACAATGCGGTTGACATTGTTCACCGAGCCAAGGAATTGCTTATGCAGCCTGTTTGTCTTCCCTAGGTCGATCATCATAGTGAGTCACTTGATTTCGACCGTTGTGTTTAGACATATAAAGCGATGCGTCAGCGTATTCTATGAGCTCTCGGACACTTTCGATGCCCGTGAATGTTGAACAACCAATGCTTGCTGTAATATCCCGATAGGGCCACTTAAAGCTGTTAATTGCGGACCTGAATCTCTCAGCAGCAATCAAAGATGCCGTCTTATCGCAATTGTCCAAAATGATCGCAAATTCTTCTCCACCATATCTGGCGGGCCGCTCATATCGTCGAGCCGAAGTTCGCAATACATTGGCAAATTTCTCAAGTACTTCATCACCAGCTTGATGCCCAAATACGTCATTAAGCAATTTAAAATGATCAATATCGAACATTAAAACCGAAAACGTTTGGCTTTGGCGTATTGCCCGATCGAGAACTTCTTCCAAAAGTTCATTAAATCGACGTCGATTGGTTAACGAGGTAAGACCGTCCGTGACCGCTAGGCGACGAAGTTGACGGTTGGCTTCCTGAAGCTTTAGCCGTTGCTTTTCCATCACCCTAAGGTAATTTCGATTCTCCTTCATCTGCTCTTCGAGTTGCTTTTGAGCTAAGACACGAGCGGTAATATCTAGGTTTCCGGCGATGGCCGCGACTGTTTCACCTTTCTTGTTGGTGAGGCTCACGATCTTACAAGCTAAGTGGACGACCTGCCCATCATCTCTGGTAAATGACCAATCAAATTCGGTGGCGGTTTCAGATGTAAAGATGTTCTGAATAATTTCGTCGGACCATGCTCCAGTGCAATCAGGATCGAGCGTATCCCAAACATAATTTAGGAAAGCCTGATAGCCTTCAATGCCAAAGATTTCGGTCGCAAGGCTGTTCCACTCGTGAATCATTCCTTTACCGTCAAACGTAAAGCATCCCACCGGTAACCCGTTAAACAGGGCTTCAAATCGACGCGAAGCGATTTCTAAGCTCTCAATACTTGCGTGAAGATCATCGCTTGATCGAGCAAAATTTTCTTCGGATTCACGCCACTGGACTCGGTCTTCATGAATCTTTATCGCGAAGTCCAACAAATGGACAAACTTATGGTCAAAATCACTTCCAAGTACCAAATCTACGCCGGAAAGTACCCATGCTTCTTCGTGCTGATTCTCAGTCCATACGACAATTGTATGACCTTTTCGGTTATCTGACGAAAGCAGTTTTACAATATTTGGATTTGCATCCGACTTACAATTTACGAAGTAGAAACCAATCGAATCTCTTTTGAAATCTGAGATTTTTGCGATGTCGATTTGCTCGACAACAAATCCTCGGGACTCCAAGTTTTCAATGACTTGGCGATCGGCTTCACCAATCCAGTAACAATTCCCTCGTTCGTTGTTCATAGCATCATCGACCCAGACATAAGGAATATCAGCATTTGCAATTCCAATTCTCAGGGTTTGGAGCAAATTAGTGTTTTGAAACTTTGGATTCCCATGCTGCTCGATACTTCGTATGAACGTATCTAGGAATTTCATATTGGTTTCTAGCCATTTCCGCGGAGCGACATTCTTCAGTAAATGCCCCAAGATATCCTGCCTTTTTGGCAAGGGCAGAAACTCTTGAATCAAACTTGCCATTCGGATATGCCAATTCGAGAACATTGTGACCAAGTTTCGATTCCAACTGACTCTTTGAACTAGTGAATTCGGAAAGGACTTGCTGATCAGTCAATTTTGTAAGGTCTTCGGGATGGCTGACCGTCTGGGACGCAATTGTCACTAGTCCCGTTTTGTCTAGCTCGATCAATTGACTCCAAGTCATTTTGGGCCTTCCCGTTCTTGACCCAACGAAGCCGGTATGAACAAATTGAGTTATGGGAATCTTCGCTTCCTTCAAAATGGGCCAAGCGTATCGATAAAAGCCTTGATAGTTGTCGGCAAACGTAATGCAGATCGCATTCTTGGGCAAAGGCTTGCGCAGTATATAGGACTTGTAGACGTCAGTTGAGCTAACGAAAACTGCTCCTTTCTTCTTCATCCAAGAAATTTGCTCTTTGAATTCTTTGACCGTACAATCAAACCAGACTGAATTTTTGTCACGCACCGTTATGATGTCGTGATAGGTCAGGATTGGGGTTCGACTGGGAATCGATATTGTAGCTAATATCCATGCGCTGATCACGAAATTTCAGAAGTTAGGTTTATTCAATGAGAGATACCGAATACTACGGCACAACGTCAACGGAAACTGATACTGACTTCCCAGGATCGGTTACGCTGGTGGCGGTGATGGTTGCGGTCCCAATTGATGCTGGGGCAGAAAATAATCCTGCATTCGAAATAGATCCAATCGAAGCGGACCAGGTCACAGCATTCGATGAAGATCCGGTAACTTTTGCGAGCATCTGAAGACTGCCATTTTGTGGCACTGTAAATGGTCCTGATTGAGATGCTGACGTATAGATTGACACAAGATAACCTGAGTCGACAATTGCGTTCGCTATTCCGAACTTCAGCGGATTCGAAGTCAATTCAACTTGAACTTGATAGGTTCCAGACACGGCTGGAGCGGTATAAACTCCTCCCTGGGTTATTGCCCCACCGTTAAGAGTATTGACCTTCCAAGTGATCGGTGCAGATCCTCCGTCAAGGATTGCAGTTAACTGGATTGCTTCCGTTGGCTTGAGATTAATTGGATTCGGTGAAATCGAGACATTGTTTACAGTTCCATTATTTGCTGCAACATCCGAGCCACCGCATCCAGCCGTCAGACTCGCCACGACGCAAAATAAACCAAATAAAAATGAGCGCATTACCCTCTATTCTAATCAATTTCTCTTCAGATTAACCTTTGCAGGCAAAGAAACCCGTAAAACTGGGTGGATCGAGTCTAGAGGAAAGACCTCGCCAAAGGCTCCCCATGCCGTCAAACCATCCATCGAATCAGCTTGGAGAAGGTCAAACACGAGAAGCCCTAAAGGCTGACCAGTTCGCACAAAATAGCCTTCTACCGGCTTGTTCGATTTAACCCAATTACCTTCCAAAGTGATCAGCTTGTGACCCTGGAAGGCTCCCTTTGCTTGGTCAAACTTTGAGATCACCATCTGTTCAACCGGTACTCCAACGGAAGAACCATCAATTTCTGACACCAAAACTCCGTGAAGTTTTAACAACTCAATGGCCTTCGTTGCAGACTTTGGCACGACGTATCCATATGGAATTGGTACAAACCGCTCGCCACTAAAGCGATCAAAAACCGGCATCATGATCGATTCGAGATCTCGGACTGGCCCGGATCGACGACCTCCTGCCGCTAAATTTTTCTCCAGCAAAACGTTCTCATCACCTCGACTCCGCATCTTGAACCGAGTAGCGAGCCCTGGCGCCTTTGCCGGATCATTCCCCCATCTTATGATGTCAGAATCGGCTTTCTTGCGCATAGACTTTATTCTAGAGGAGTCCATGATCAGCTTATTGAGACACTCATCAACAAAATGCTCAGTGTCTTTTATTCGATTTTCGAAGCTCTCATAAACCATTGCTTCGCTAAGTATGGTGATCGTGTTTCTAAGGCCACCGTAGTTCGTAACGTACCGTGGCTCAGCTCCAAAGGTTTCAAACTTCCATTTTTCGTTTTCGTAAACTCCGTTTCCATAATCAAAAAGCTCCGTATTATATTTGGCCTTGACGTTTTTTCGTATCTGAGGAAAGAACTCTTCAAAGCAATATTTTTGCAGAAGCGGATGGGTATTTGGATGGCATGGACCAGCATAAGTCAAGGGATATCCGTGCCGTGTCCCGTCTGTCGTATGCAAGTCAAACATTGCATGGGGATTCCAGGTGTATATATATTTGAGAACCCCGGACATCTCCGGTGACTCCACTTTCATGCAATCCCTATTCAAGTCGAAATTCTGACCATTTGGACGCAGGCCAACTAGTTCAGGACCGTTTTGACCGGGGCGATTTCTAGCCTGGGGGCCAAACTTTTCGTTTCCGTCGATGTTATAAATAGGTTGAACAATGAGGATGGCTTTCTTTAGGACTGAGGATGACTTGTGGGTGTATTTTCTCAGGAGATGGAGAGCGGCTTCTTTTCCTTCAACTTCCCCAGCATGGATATTCGCCTGGATATAAACGATGAGCTTGCCAGATTTAGCCGCTTCTTGAGCATCCTTTACCATTGGACTGGCTGCGATAACCATCGGAATTTTCTTTCCCTCAAAGCTTGTTCCGCTAAACCGAATATCGATCGGTGCTCCACTCGACTTCAGGTCTTCAAGGAACTTCATAACATCCGAATAAGAAGAAGTTTCCTTGAATCCGGATAGCTCAGCTTTGGATAATGGTAAAGCCCGAGTTTGACCAATCAAAAAAAGCGAAATTGCAGTGGAGAACATGGCGTTAGGTTAACTCTAATCAGTCACGAAAGTAAAGCCGACTGGTACTCTAAACCGAGTATGAGACCTGACGGCCGAGAAGTTGACCAACTAAGACCCTTTGAATTCGAACGCGGATTTGCCAAATTTGCTGAGGGATCATGCCTTTTAAAGCTTGGCGATACCCACATGATGGTAACGGCCACAGTTGAAGAACGAGTGCCTCCATTTATGAAGGGTAAAGGAAGTGGATGGGTAACTGCGGAATATTCAATGTTGCCTCGTTCGGGACGCCAACGCAATGACAGGTCATTAATGAAGCCGAACGGACGCTCCATGGAGATTCAACGATTGATTGGTCGAGCCATGCGAGCCGTTGTCGATCTCGAGAGCCTAGGTGAGCGGACAATTACCTTAGACTGCGACGCCCTTCGTGCCGACGGTGGTACGCGCTGCGCTTCGATTACGGCTGCCTATGTTGCTTTGTATGACGCTTTGGAATACCTAAAGAAACAGCGATCATTAAAGAAGGATGTACTCAAGGACTCTATTTCCGCGATTTCAGTTGGTGTCTATCGTGGTCAAGAAGTGCTTGATCTCAACTACGACGAAGATAGCGTCGCCGATACAGACATGAATGTCGTCATGACTGGTTCAGGAAAATTTGTTGAAGTCCAAGGCACAGCAGAAAGCGATCCGTTTGGAGCTGATACTCTTGGAAGAATGCTAAAGCTCGCAAAGAAGGGTTGTGATGAACTGGCAATTGCCCAAATGGAAGTTCTCGGACTTTAATGATTTCCCGAATTGTTATAGCGACTCATAACCGAAAAAAGGCTGGCGAGATGCTGACAATCTTGGGTGCCCGTTTTCCAAGCATAGAGTTCTTGACTCTCGCTGATTTTGATGGTGCTCCCGAGCCTGAAGAAACAGGATCCACCTACGCCGCGAATGCGACAATCAAGGCTCAGTCTGCTTTTGATTTTTGTGGTGAGTGGTGTGTTGCCGATGACGCCGGGCTTGAAATTGACGCTTTCGATGGAGCTCCTGGAATTTACAGTAAGCGCTTTGGTGGAGAAGAGTTACCGTTCCCAGAGAAAATGGCAAAAATCCTTTCTATGCTTGAAGGAAGTGATAACCGAGCAGCTAGGTTTCGGTGCTGTGTTTCCCTTATCGGACCGAGTCATCCTCCCATGCAGTTTGAATCGACATGCGAAGGTCAAATTGCTGAAGTTCCAAGTGGCAATGGCGGATTCGGCTACGACCCCATCTTTTTCCTTCCCGAATTAGGATGCTGTATGGCCGAACTTACGCCATCGCAAAAACACGAAATTAGTCACCGAGGCAAAGTTCTTCGCCAATTAGGGGATTATCTTGCCTCTTTATGAAAACCATTGCCCTTCAAAGCCGTCCATAATCCAATAGAGTCATGACAGTTGTATCCATTCTTTTCACATCTTTAGTTTTTCAGAGCGCCAAAGCGGGCGATTTACGACCGGTCAACGTCAAACCTGCCGGACTCTCGGTTTCTGTGCCAAAGTCGTGGGCTCAAAACCCAATTGATGGCTCTCTCAGTGCCTCTCTTAAAGTCCCTATTGCCGACTCAAAAGTATTCGGAAAAATGGAAATTGGCTATGTAAAGGACGAGTCAAAAGATGTTGACGAATTTTTGCAAGCAACGAAAAGCATCTTAATCACCGGCGGAAACGCAGTTGAACGACAATGGAAAGTCGATATCATGACGTCTCCACTTGCTTTGACTCGATATTCCAAAGCCGGATCAACAACTGTGCGGGGTGTTCTATTTAGGACTTCAAAATCAAAATTCGTTATTTCAATTTCCAGTCCCACTGAGTTGTTTGAAAAGGTTGAACCGTATTTGCTCTCAACCCTTGAATCAATGAAGGAAGTGAAAGTTGTCCAACCAAAGAAGGAAGTGGTTGTGCAAGAAAGAAACATTTTAATCAGCCGAGACCCACTTAAACCTGCACCAAAACTGCCCATAAAGCAGCAAATGACCGTTGGTGGCAAGACTGTTTTTGTTAACTTCCCGGCTGGAACCAAAGTTCAAATGGTCGATGGATCATCAATTTCATGCTCAGTTCCCGGACTACCAAGTCCAGTCCTCGTGACAACATTTTCGGCTGAAGGCAATCCGCCAAGTCTTATTTTTCAAACAAAAGCGGCCGAGTCGAGCAAGCTATTTGCTGGAGCGGTTCAAAGAGTTGACCAAACCTCTGCAAACCACGGTGACAAGCAAGTTCGAGACTTTATCTGGAGAACCGGAACGAGCGAAAAGAGTGGCGGTCCGCTCATGACTTGTAATTGCGTGACTACTCAAGCAGCCCCAATGTTTCTCTCCTCGTTCTACCAATACGAAGGTCAAATTCAGTTCCTAAAAGATAGAACACTTTTGACAAGATTCCTCACTGCGATCAATTTGACTGAGAAATAGTGATCTTTGCTTTTAGTACTAGTTCGCCCACCGCCTCTGTAGCGATATTCTCTGCGAAAGGTGATGTGCTCTTTTCGGCAAGCCGGACTTCAAACATGAAGGCAAGCGAAGTTTGTCTCACCTTAATTACCGAGTCCGGTTATGATGTGCAAGAGGGGCATTTGTTTTTAGCCGATATTGGGCCAGGATCATTTACGGGAACTCGTGTTGGAGTGACGATTGCCAAGACACTTGCTTTTGCAACTGGAGCAAAGTGCGGCGGAGCGACATCATTTGACCTCATTAGCCCCACCGAAACCGTTGTGCTACCTTCAAAGAAGGGAGAATATTTTGTTCGGACAGTTGGAGCTGATCCGGTTCGAACAACGAATTTGCCCAGCGAGCCTTATCTCGGATTCGGAGTTGGCATTGACCCACAAACCTATCCTTTGGCGGAAAGGTTTCTTGGGTTACTTGGAACCATCAATGAAGTAACACCAGAAGAGTTGCTCCCTGCTTACCTGATAGAACCAAGCATTTCGGTTCAAAAGAAGGGATTTGGCCTGTCACCGGTGGCGAAATGAACTGGGAAACTGTTTCTAGGCAAACGCCGATCCGTACCTATTCGACGCTCAAAGCTGGTGGCAATGCAGAATACTTTTCTATTGCCAAGTCTAACCATGAGTTGATGGACGTCGCCCAAGGTTGCCAGCAAAACGGGATCCGTCTTACGACAATTGGAGCCGGAAGTAACGTCTTGCCTTCGGATAATGGCGTACCTGGAATGGTTGCGATTAATTGCACATCAGAAATAGTGTTTGGAGCTGATGGAGTGATTACTTGTGACTCTGGGGTTTCATTTCAAGATTTGTTTTTACAATCAGCTCAACAAGGATATGGCGGTCTTGAGTTTGCGGTGGGTATTCCGGGAAGTGTTGGCGGCGCACTAGTGAGTAACGCTGGCGCTTATCGTAGCGACATCTCAGAATTCTTGGTTGAACTTGAAATTACTCACGAAGGAACGACTCAAATGGTTGAACCTAGCTGGATGCAGTTTTCTTATCGGGATTCGATTCTAAGAACTTCAGAACCTGCAGAAGCGGTAATCCATCGGGTCAAGATGGAACTACCTAAGCGAGATCCCAAATTGATCTACGATGAAGCGAGAGAGTATCAGCGACAACGAATTGGAAAACAACCGCCATCAGCTTCTGCCGGCAGTTTCTTTAAGAATGTCGTCAGCGAGGAGCTTTCCCAGTCCATCAATGGATTAACCGACGGAATGAGGAAAAACAAAGTCGTACCAGCAGGTTTCCTGATCGAAGCGTGTGGGTTGAAGGGTTTTCGAATTGGCGGTGCAATGATCGGAGAACGCCACGCTAACTTCATCCTCAATGTAGCTGGGGCATCAGCAACGGAGATTCGTTCACTCTCCCAACACGCAAAGCGATTGGTTTTCGAAAAATTTGGAGTCGAAATCGAAGAGGAAGTGATGTACCTCGGAGATTGGTCCAACTTTTCTCCTATTCAGCCGTAACCCGGTTCTTTTCAAGATTTGGTGGGCTCAGCCATCCTTGCTCATTCATTTTCAGCGCGATAAGCAAGGTCACTTGAATAAGAATTGATGCTACGAACAGAAAATAGACTCCCCGTAAAAGTGGTAAACCGATCCTCCGAGCAAAGCGGTTTTGCTTTTTGTACTTTTCGTAATAGTCTCGAGCCTTTTCGGCATTCATGCGATCCATTGGAAAAAGGTGAACGCGTTTCATCCACGGTCTACGCATCCAAAACAGGACGAAAAACCAGGTCTTTCTAGCTAGTAGGTTCGCAAAACTCAGCACAAATCTTTGACTCAATGTACACTACGTCAGTGCAGTTTGATCATGCCATTTTTAAGTCGATCAATTCTTGGCCTTCAAGCTTAGAATCGGCAATGCGGTTCTTTAGCGAAGGTCTTAATCAAACTTGGATGAAAGTTCTGCTCGGCATTATCCTCATTGCGATGATCCTTGTGGGCAAAGATACTCGAAAAGCTGCATTGTGCAGCCTTATCGCCTTCCCGCTGTCAGACGGCACCACAAACCTCTTTAAACATATGTTTCCGCTTCCGCGGCCCTACGATGACCCAAATATTGCGGGGGTTGTCACCAGGCTCGCTGAATCCCACTCTCCGGGAACTGCGTCTGCTCACTCGGCAAATATGATGGCAACTGCGATATGTATGCTTATCGCTTTGCGGTGGGGCGGTATCCCATGGTTGATCTTAGCTATTCTTGTTGGACTGAGTCGCATCTACAATGGGGCACATTATCCCTACCAAGTTGCACTTGGCTGGATCGTTGGAGCATTCTTTGCCGTATTAGTTTCTACACTATGGGAAGTCATTGCGAAGAAGCGAAATCCGGTCGAAAAGTCATCCGAGCCAACTCTGGAATCCAAGGCAGGGACGGAAGTTAGTGGGCAAGAACCAAGCGTCTAAAGCTTTCTTCATTTCAGTCGCATTGTCGGTCATCTTGCCATTTGTTCCGGTGCTTAAATGGGGACTGCTCCCCTTTGATCTTCTCAATACACACTTGCATGAGTTGTTCCATGCCCTGGCTACGATTGCTAGCGGTGGGCAAGTTGAGCACATTGAGGTGTATATGACGGGGGCAGGCGTGACGATTTCAAGGGGCGGGTTTGTACCTCTGACCCTTATGTCCGGATACCTTGGAGCTTCGTTATTTGGAGCTTCGATGGTGATGGCATGTAAGACTAGCCGAGCAGCGATGATATGGCTGAGGATTCTGGGGGGAATGGTGCTAGCCTCAAACATTCTTTGGGTTCGTGGCGATATTGTTGGCTTCTCGCTTGGAGTCGCCTGGCCAATAGTTATTTTCCTTTGTAGTAGCCGTCTCAAAGAAGAGAGCATTCTGTTCGCGGCTCAATTCTTAGCTGTGCAACAGTGCCTCAATAGTGTCAAGTCGTTGCGCGACTTGGTGCTGCTCAGCGGGAGCGGAGTCACCAACGATGCCCAAATGTTGGCCAATGAGACCCATGTTCCATCCGTCGTTTGGGCCTCGTTATGGATGATTGTGAGTCTGTTTGGGATTGGCGTAGCGATGGTAAAGATCAATAAACCAATCCGTGAGTCGGCTACCTCACCTTTACAGGATTGACTTCAAAGTGGCTGAGAAACCTGAGAATTTCTCCATCTACTCGAATTTGAAAAGTCTGGATCGAATCGAATCTCGCGAGCGCGTCTCGCATGACATTGAGGAAAGTTGCTTCTTCGTCACTGCCCCAGTTGTATCGGACTGAGTTATTCATGTCAATGATGGCGTTCCCGTTTTCAACGGTAACGTCAAGAACCCGAATACCTTTCTGATCAAAACCGTTTGATTTGATGGCTTTGTTGAGCGTGTCAACCTTTGAAACTTTGACTGACTGATCGCCTCCATTGGAGTTAGCATTTTGGTTCGCCGAGTTGTTCTTCGAACCATTCTTACTTCCCGATAATTGATCCGACCCAAGAGTTGAATTAGTCGATTCATCCAAGTTTTGCGTAACATTACTTGGCTTTGATCCGTCCTGGCGAACATAGCTTGCGACACCGGCAAAGCCAGCTCCTGCCACAGCCGCGGCGGCTATTAGTGCCCATGGAAAGTTACGATTTTTCATTGTCCGTAGTATGTTTTAAGTCCTGAAACGATAGATTTGGCGAGTGCTCGGCCAAATTGTTCCGATTGAATCATTTGGCGATCTTTCGGGTTTGTCATGAAGCCGGTTTCAATGAGCAGACCAGGCATATTTGACAGCCGCAGAACGGCAAAGCCACTTGAGTAAATAGTACCGTCACTCCGGAGCCCGGTACTTGACATCAGGTTATATTTCTGCAGTTCGCTTTGCACACATTCACCGAGAAACTTGCTGATGGTACTGCCCTTGTGATAGAAAATGATGCTGCCTGACGCGGTCGTATTTGACCTGCTTCCTGGCTCATTCGCATGTATCGACAGGAAGATATCGGCACTACTTCGGTTAGCTAACTCGGGACGAGATTCTAGTGATGGAAAAGAATCATCGTTTCTAGTCATGATGACCGACGCCCCTTCTGATGCCAACTCATCGCGGATAAATCTTGAGAGGAACAAAGTGATGTTCTTTTCTTCGGCTCCGCCGGCAGTGGAACCGCGATCAGGACCACCATGCCCGGCGTCAAGAACGATGACTTTTCCGTTCAACTTACCGCCGGTGCTGTTTGGTCTGATGAGCGTGATGACTACGCCGCTGGCAGAAGCGACAATGTCCGCTCCCATCGCCCGTTTAAGTTCTAGCTTAAGAACCGTTGTGGTACCAACAATGGATGATGAAACTTCTTTGACCGCGCTCGAATTCAATTTGAAATTTCTTGGCAAATCACAATTCAGGTTGGTGAGAACGATCTCAATTGTGTCCCTATCTGGTCGCCTATAGGTAGCAGTTCCCTTCCATCGGCCCGGCTCGAACTTGATGCTCAGGGACGAACTCGTTTGATTCTCCCAATCTAAACCAAGCGGAAGCTCGGTTATTGGACCAGGATTGGTTACCAGGTCTTGCTTCGGAGGAGTCGGATCCTTTGGTGGATCCTGTTTTGGTGGAGTGATGGACTCTGGGTTTAAATTGATTTTTAGGTTTGCGGCAGAAGGAAGTTGCAGTTTTGGCAAATTTGGAACGAAGTCGAGGTTTAAGACTATCCGAACCGTGTTTGGTCCGTACTGAGACACGTTCGTGCTCCCATCCGAATCGATCTTTGTATCTCGGGAGAAGCGGGCACCTTCCAGATCGACGATTACCTTTTTGCTTCCGATGACGGAAACGGTTGGTTTGACCGCCAGAGCCGATTGAATGTTGACGATTCCGCCCTTGACATTAATTTCAAAGATTGGGCTTGCCACTTGGAGAATGTCATATCCACCGGGGTTCCAGGTTGCAATGCCACCTAGTTGGGTAATTGCTTCGCGAAGAGGAATGCATTGCTTTCCGTTCACTTGGCGGGTTGGTAATTGAAGCGTGTTATTTTCCGCAAAAATTTTGGTACCAGCGGTTGCAAAACCGGCTGACCAACCTAGGTCTGCGACGCTGTCTAGGGGCAAAAGGAATTCATCCCCCATTCTGTAGCCTTTAATCGGAGTCTCCCGAAACGTATAGTTTACGGAAGCATTTCTCGTTTGCGCGGCTACTGCGTTCGCACTTAGCGCAATCCCTAGCGCTAGAAGTCCTTGCAGTCTTCTCATCCTGATTCGGTCATTGTACATTGTTTTTCGCAAATTGAACAGTCCCCTTTGGAATTTTCGGTAGATTACTGGGTATCTTGAATGTCGGTCATTTCTTTTGACACCAACCCGGGCGATTAGCTCAATGGTAGAGCATCTCGTTTACACCGAGAGGGTTGGGGGTTCGAGCCCCTCATCGCCCACCACTTTGTTGGCAGTTTACAGTCAACATTGGCAGGATCTTCTTCGCACCTGATCCCATCAACTTGCGCCATGAACCTAGTAATACGAATTTTCGTGTCAAAAAGTTCACTTGGAGCGTCATTTGGGGCTCTAAATTTGTTCCGGTTAAAGTTATTTACGCGATTTTAATCTCACCAATGTATCGTAACACCAACAAACTAAGCGGCAATGGAAGTGTTATTTGACTCCGAAACTGACTCCTCCACCACCGCGTGGGTAGGCATGAGGCTGATGTTGAGGATATCGGCAAACAGCATTTCGTAGTGATTGAGCAAGGTGTGCTTGGAGCAATGGCGTTCATAGCCTTGCCGTGCCTGCGCGCCCATAGCTTCCCTTTCTTCGTTCGTCATCAAAAACAATTGCCTGATCGCGTTCGCCATAGCCTTTGGATTTTCGGATGGGAAACAAATTCCACCGTTTGAATTTTCGACCAGGCTCGAAGCATCGCCATCGACACCGCAGAGGATAGGACGACCGGACGCCATGTACATTTGGGTCTTGCTGGGAATAGTGATTGCAAAAAGAGGGTCCCGTTTGAGGTGGACCAGCAATCCGTCTGCCCACGGCACTAGAGATTGAACTTCGTTGTGAGTCACTTGACCCGTAAAGTGGATGTTTTGGATTCCTTCGTCTAGGACTCTTTGCTTGAGGCGTTCGAGTTCGACTCCGGCTCCGACCATCGAAATGTTGAGGTTCTGGATATCGGACAGTTGCTTGGCGGCGTCGAGGACGGTATCGAGTCCTTGAGCGACACCCATATTGCCGGTAAAGAAGATATTGAACTTGTTGATAAGACCATATCGAAGTCCGACTTCAAGGTCCTTTATGTCTGAGATCGTTTCATTTTGTGCCCACTGAGGAAACACATGAACCTTATCGGCCTTAATTCCATCTTCGACCAATTGAGCTTTCATGCCCTGAGAGGTAACCACAATTGCGGCGGCCCGGTGATGGAGGAAGTTGCAGATTCGCTGGATACGATCTGTTAGTTTTCCGTGCTTGACCAAGCCCGTGCTCACAAGGGTTTGGGGCCACAAGTCGTGGATCTCATAGACAAACGGTACTCGCTTGATTTTGGCCAGGATGTAGCCGGCGATTCCTGTTGTCAGTGGCGGATGGTGAATCCAAACGATGTCCGGTTGT
>JAYUOQ010000110.1:0-1942 GCA_043760685.1 Armatimonadota bacterium
CTGGGTCAAAGTTGGGATGTCCTTCTTGCCTATTTGGGTGGACCAGACGCCGGGCAAGTCATTTTTCCAAGTTGGAACCGATGCAAGGCCAAGTACGCCTGCGGAAAGTACAGTTAATTCTAACAACATAGGTGGCTCAATTTTCATTGAACTCTACCTCCCAACATGATGGTGGTGGTTGAGAAAATCCTCAACAACCACGATCAATTTTGAATTTGTTGGGTTGAGGCATCCAACCCGGTTAAAATTACGGAGGGAGTCCACCTTTGAAACCCTTGAGGTAATTTGAGTCAAATGGTCAATATTCTTGCTGCGGTACTGTTGGCAGGACCAACTCACTTTTCCATTGTCGGCGACTTCGGTAAAGACGGGGTTCCTGAAGCCAACGTAGCCACAATGATCGCGGGCTGGAATCCGGACTTCGTGGTCACCACCGGAGACAACAACTACGAAACCGGGGCTGCATCCACGATCGATGCCAACATCGGCAAGCACTATCATAACTTCATTTACAACTACACGGGTGCCTTCGGAGCTGGTTCTGCCACGCGGCGCTTCTATCCGGTCCTTGGCAATCATGATTGGGGCAACGTCAGCAATAACCCGAACGGAGCCAACCCATACCTTGCCTACTTTGACCTGCCGGGCAACGAGCGATATTACACGTTTACCGAAGGTGAGTGTCAGTTTTTCATGCTCGATAGTGACCTTAATGAACCAGACGGAACGAGTGCCGCTTCGGTGCAAGGTCAATGGCTTCAGACTCAATTGGCATCTTCGTTGGCCCGGTACAAGATCGTCTTGTTTCACCACGCCGCTTACTCCTCCGCTCAGCATGGC
The DNA here is from genome assembly GCA_043760685.1 of Armatimonadota bacterium. Lineage (GTDB taxonomy): Bacteria > Armatimonadota > Fimbriimonadia > Fimbriimonadales > Fimbriimonadaceae > Fimbriimonas. Next base: position 841 of record JAYUOQ010000110.1, read on the forward strand.
TCCTCGACTTATATGCAGTGGCCGTTGGCCCTGTGGGGAGCGGACGCCGTCATCTCCGGTCATGACCATAGCTATGAACGGTTGAGCGTGGATGGGATTCCCTACTTTGTGAACGGACTCGGTGGCAAGAGTCTTTATGTTTGGGGAACGATCTTGAATCAGAGCGTCTTCCGATACAATTCGAACTACGGGGCCCAGCAGGCGTGGGCGGATAACTTTTTGCTTCGCCTCGACTTCGTCAACCGGACCGGTGCCACCATTGAATCGTTTAGCATGCCTAGCCGATACCCTTCGGAAGTGGTTCCCGTTCTTGGCTCGGTCGAAGGCAGCATCGAAACTCTGTTTAAGTCGGACAGCCTTTGGCTGGTTGCGAGCAGTACCTTTGGAAAAGCTACCTTTGATGTAGTCCTGATTCCGAAGGTTGCGACTCCAACATCGCTCAGGTTGGAATGGCAGTCCAAAAACGCGACCGACTCGGCGCTCGATACCGCCTTGCCTTACGTTGAAACCGTTCAGGTCCTCAATGTTGCCACCAGTCAGTGGGTGACCATAGCGACCAATAAGGTTAAGGGCACGGCAGTGAGCAGTTCGGTATTGCTCCCCGGAAATCCGGTTGACTTCGTGGATCCGGTAACGAAGCAGGTGCGAGTGAGGATGAACTTCATCGAGAAGAGTCGGGCGAAGATCATTCGAGCCGCGGTGAACTATGTTCGCCTCCTTGCTCAGTAGCTGGTATCCAGGGGAATCTCGTTGGCCATTGGTGGCTTTGAGGGGCAGAGCTTTGGACTTCGATAGGGTGTTCCTCAATTCAGAAGCCTCCACAGCAAAATCTTGGCAATTTATCAGTCAGATTGAATCTCAATGTTTGGTCGGTATTGGGCTGCGGAGGCAGCCGTCCGTCAAGTTCTTTAGCCTCCACAGCAAAATCTTGGCAATTTGTCAGTCAAATTGAATCTCCATGATTGGTCGGTATTGGGCTGCGGAGGCAGCCGTCCATTCAGAAGCCTCCACAGCAAAATCTTTGCAATTTTTGAGACAGATTGAGTCACAATGATTGGTCGATATTGGGCTGCGGAGGCAGCCATCTATCAACTTTGGTATC
>JAYUOQ010000111.1:0-4810 GCA_043760685.1 Armatimonadota bacterium
TGCCATTCCTCATTGAGTCCAAGACAAATTTGAATAAGGGCTCCTCCTTCATTCAGTCAGTTCAAAGTCTTCAAACGTCGCAAGACTCTGATTTTCGAACAATTGTTTCGTCGCCAGCGGAACCACTTCCCACATTTTCGGATTTCACGGCAAACCTCCGACAAGCATTCAAAACCGGGGAAAATGGGCTATTAAAGCCTGGTGCAACCAAAGTCAATCCAATGGGGTTAAGGCTTTTAAGCAAACTGGGAAGCATCGACTTTTCATCAAAGACATTAAAGCAATTGGCTTGTACGCCACTTTACGATGCTATCGATAGTGGCTTCTTTCGGGAGGCAAGAATCACCCCAAACTCCTCATACATTGACACCTCAAAGTCGAATAGTCAAAATGCACTCATTGCCCTAGTAGCGGCTCAACTTGCTTGTGCAACACATGATCAAGACCTAAAGCAACTCGCAATCGATATTGGAAATGAAACAATCACTGATTTTCTCGATGGAGACAGTATTGCTACCTCCAGAATGAATGATCAAACGGTTGACAATCGCAGCCGGAGGTCGAGCCTCACTGAAAAGAAGCTGGATTCAATACTTTCGCGAGATCAAAGGAATTCCCTGATGTCCTTCGTTAGCAAGTCCCAAAGTCCAGAGCAAGATCTTGTTTCCCTCAATAGCATTACCGTTCTTTCAAACCCTGACTTTAGAAAAGTCCGACAATCATTAAGAGAAAAACTTCGATCCGTTCCGGGTCTGTCCGAGTCCGAACATATTGCGATTACGGGATACCTTGCAGCGCGCCTCTTTGAACTTCACCGCTATACGGGAGATCCACGATTCATGGCGAAGGCCGAAGAACTGGGCGAAGAGTCATTTTCAGCTTTAAGTCCTGACTCAGTTGCAAAAATCTACGGAAGTCGCGAGCTTGGCCCTGGTTGGCTTGGTAGCTATCTTTCCATCGCCGATTGTGGCCTTTCCCGTTATGCGGTAACTGGCGATATTTACTCGTTAAGAAAAGGTGAAATGGCACTCAAACTTGCGATCAGTAAGTTCAGAGACAATGAAACTGGATTGCTTAACAATGTCGCTAAACTCAATTCGGGTGGTTTCGCAACCTTGTCGTCAACTCCCGATTTGGCCGACCGCGGTCGAGAGTCGCTCAATTCTCAAGCAATCCGCTTGGCGTATCATTACTCGGTCACTTCGGAAAGTGAAGACTCGCGAGCAGAGTTCCTTGCGTTCGCTCAAAGCATGATGGTTAGGCTAAATTCAATCATGCGCGCCGCAAATAGTTCAGCCTCGGGCTACTACGATGCAGTCTATGATGTTACGCAAAACACATCAATCATGGTGACGGGGCCAAACAGAGTTCAGATTTCAAACGACTTAGCAAAAAGGCTTCCGTTCAAAATTATCTATCCAATGACCATGGTTAATGCTCCAAAGACCGATTTGCTCTACATTAGGCATGGAGATTCACTTGAAGGACCATATTCTGTTGACGAAATCCAGAAAAAGATGAGTGAGCAGAGTGGTTCATAACCTGGCTGATCCTTTTTGCGTCATAATTTCTCTCGGATAGGTCGCATAGTGGTCTAGTGCGCCGCACTCGAAATGCGGTGAGGTGAAAGCCTCCGAGGGTTCGAATCCCTCCCTGTCCGCCACTTTGACTAACTTGTGTGACCAACAAGCTCTGGCCAAAACTCAAGAAAATCTTCTTCAAAACTCCGATATTCTTGTTCAAGGATTTTGACCGAAGAAACTAAATCGACCGCCCTACCGGTCCTTGATTCAATCCTAAGTTCCATCCGACCTAAGTTCATTTTGAGACCATCCATGGTTTCGTAGTTATTCATCCAATCTTGTTCAATCATCCGGTTTGCAATTGCAAAACAAGTCTTCGGAAGTAACTCTTGATGCGATTGAATTGATCGGTATAGGCGCCCAGTGAACTCGCGAACCGAAAGTTCGTGGCTCCAACCTGTGGTTAAGAAGTGATCGTAAAAGACATCCACCAACGCATTTCCGTATCTCTGAAATCCTACGAGCCTAGATTTGGATCGATCAACGGCCGTATGGTGATCGGTGAAATGATCAATGCGCTTGTGGAGTGCAACTCCGAACTGAATATCTTGATCAAGTGACTCAATTTCCTTCCGGCCAATAAAATCAGCAAGGACATTTCCGAGGAGAATCTTCTCGTTGGGCGGGCTTAATACTGCGTGGGCGAGAAGGTTCAACCGTTTGATTCAGCGAGAGGATAGCTTCCAAGAACTGTAGTTTCCAATGCTTGCCCTTTTAAACGATTAATCGCCGCAACAAGATTGTCATCTGTTCGATGCCCTGCACAATCAGTATAAAAAATGTACTCAAATGACGCTCGGGGTGCCGGACGACTCTCGATCATCATCAAATTCACACCGTGCTCGTAAAGAGCTTCCAACGCTCGATACAATTCACCTGGACGGTTGCGAAGATTAAACATGATACTGGTCTTATCTCGTCCCGTCTTTACTGGCTCGTTGTATCCGATAACTAAGAATCTGGTTCGGTTTTGCGGGTTGTCGGCAATATGTTCTTGCAGTATTGGGATTCCAACCATTTCTGCGCCAAGAATATTGGCAATTGCCGCTCCAGTCGGGTCATCAAGTGCGGCTCGAGCTGCTTTTGCTGTTGGCACAACTTCGATAATTTCTGCAGCCGGGATGTTCATTTTCAGCCATCGTTTGCATTGGGCACTAGGTTGTGGCCCGGCATAAACCGTTTTGATTTTGTCCAGATCGGTCAGGGTACTGACCAAATGGTGGTCAATAGCTACATAAGTCTCCGCACAGATTTTGACGTTTGTTTGAGGAAACATATCTAAAGTCTCCGGAACAACACCAGCGACCGAATTCTCAACCGGAACAACTCCGTAGTCAACTTTGTTGTTTTCAACCGCCTTAAAAACGTCGGAGATAGAATCCTGTGCGACAAATTCGGTGCTTCCCCCAAACGTCTGAAGCGCCGCCATGTTGGTAAAAGTCCCCTGAGGTCCCCAATATGCCACCGTCAATGGTTTTTCGGCGGCAATAGCGGCAGAAATTATTTCGCGGTAGATCGACTTTAGTTGTTTTGGTAGCAATGGGCCGGGATTTATCGCCGCGAGGCGTTCATAAATTGCCCGCTCTCTCTCAGGAGTGAAAAAGGGTTTTCCGTCGCGGCCTTTTATTTTTCCTACCTCGATGGCAAGGTCGGTTCTGCGAGAAAGCAGCGTCACTAACTCTTGATCAATGAGGTCAATATCCTGACGAATTTCATCGAGAGGGCGCAGTATTTCGGAATCGGAGTTGTCGCCGCGTAACATGGACACCTAGATTATAGAAATGTTCGATGCCTTTTGGGTTCAAATACAGATAGAATTGTACTATTCCTTGTTAGAATCTCCTGTATTCCGTGTATTCAAAGATCTTGAACCGCTAAAACTAGCGGCGGCGGCTTTGGATATCTTGATTGTAGGGTTCATCATTTACCGTCTATTGATGTTGGTACGTGGGACTCGGGGATGGCGGATACTTCTTGGACTACTTGTCTTCGGCGCTCTCCTTTTCCTGAGTGATGTATTTGGATTAACGACCGTTAACTGGATTTTAAGACAAGCGACATTGCTTGGACCAGTTGCATTGGCGATTTTGTTTCTCCCCGAACTTCGACAAGCTCTTGAGGGTCTTACCAAACTAAGTTGGTTTCCAGAAAGCGTAACCGAGGTAGGTCACGAGAAAAACCTTGATCGTGGTTCAGTCGAAGAAATAGTCGGCGCGGTAGCCGAAATGGCACGAGATCGAATTGGGGCAATCATTGTCATTGAAACCGGTGGGCACCTTGATGAAATCGCTTCTAACGGCGTCATGCTTAACGCAAAAGTCACAACCTCACTACTTGGATCTATTTTTTACGGGCAAAACCCATTGCATGACGGTGCCGTCATCATCCGAGGAAACTCCATTCTTGCTGCGGCATGCAGACTTCCGCTAAGTGAATCAAAAATTGAACGAAACTTGCATATGCGACACCGAGCAGCCCTCGGGGTCACGGAGCAAAACGATGTCATTGCCCTTGTGGTCAGCGAAGAAAGGGGCAGCATACGAGTCTCTTCTGGCGGAAGCCTTTACACAATTGCAAGCAGCGTTGAATTACGAGAATTCCTCATCAAAAACACCACCCAAAACGATGCCGAATCTTCGCCGCCTCGACGAGTCTGGAAAAAGGAAAAGAAGGAGCTTGTGAATAAATGAGCAAGATCAACGTGCCATTTGCCATTCTGTCCCTAGCGACTTCGGTACTTCTATGGGCAAGCGTTTATAACGACCGAAATGACAAACCGACTCAGAAAGTATTTTCGGCCTCGCTAACCGCAAGGGGACTCAATGAAAAATTGGTTATCACGAGGATTCCAGACAGCGTTTCCTTACAACTGTCTGGGTACACCCGTGACTTTCGAGCGGTAAGCCAATTAGCCCCTACAGCCATAGTCGACCTCGAACGGGCAACAGTCGGTGAGAAGGACTATCCTATTGTTGTTTTCCCCGCTTCAATCAGAGAGCTTCTTGGTGGCGCGATCACGATGGCAAAAATCAAAATTGATAAGTTGATCACAAAACGGGTGGATGTTGTTGCTAAGCCAATGGGAGCATTGAGACCAGGATTTCAACAAGAACCAATCGATACATTTCCTCGCTGGGTTTACGTAACTGGACCTTCTGAGTTTGTAGAGAAAGTAATTTCAATTCAAGTCAACGTAAACCTTTCGTCGGTCAATCAATCACCAAGTG
>JAYUOQ010000112.1:0-1936 GCA_043760685.1 Armatimonadota bacterium
CTTTCATGTTCAAACCTGGTGGTCCGAAAACTCGGAGGAAATAGTGAGATCATTGCGCCAACCAGCCAGCGGAATTGCTAAACAGGCTGGCCTCACCGTTTTCACGATGATTGTTGCCCTCCTTTCCATGTTCTTCTTCCAACGTGACGGCAAGTCACTCAAAAAGCCTTTTCTAGAATTTTCTGGCCTACCAATAGAAGTAGGGGAAGAAATGTTTGTCAAAGTCCAAAAGACAATTAGGGCCGTATTTAGCGGAAGCGTGATGGTCGCAATTATTCAAGGCGTAATCATGGGCATCACCTATGCCTTGCTAGGAGTGCCAAATTCCGCGCTCTTAGGCTTCATTTCCGTCGTTTTATGCATCGTTCCCCTGCTCGGCGCCCCAATTATCTATATCCCCGTTGGATTACTCTTTCTTGCTCAAGGCGACATCACAAAGGCCGCCGTGGTCATGGGGGTCGGATTCCTCATCGTCAGTCAGATTGACAACTTACTGAAACCGTATTTTATTGGAAATCAGGTCCAACTTCACCCCCTCGCAATCTTCTTTTTCGTGCTCGGTGGCATCTCACTATTTGGTCCAATCGGGCTAATGGTTGGACCAATGATCCTAACTTTATTCTTAGCATTAGTGGATTACTCGCGGAGTTTGCTAAACTTGCCAAACGAGAATGCAACTCAATGAATGGCTGACGAGTGCTTCTACCCGTCTTAAGGCGGTAGGAGTAACCTTCCACAAACTTGAAGCTCAAGTTTTGGCGGGTCATGTCATGCTGGTGGACCGCACGTGGGTGCTTACCCATCCAGACCATGAAGTCAACGAACTTGCTCTCGAAGGAGTCATTCAGAGGCGAGAGTCAGGAGAACCTTTGGCATACATTCTTGGTTATCGGGAATTCTATTCTCGAAGATTTCGAGTCGATTCCAATGTCCTCATCCCACGCCAAGAGACTGAATGTTTAGTTGGGGCCGCTTTGGCGTTACCTGGCGACAACATGCGTGTGCTTGACATCGGAACCGGATCTGGGTGTATCGCCATCACTCTCAAACTTGAACGACCCACCTGGGAAGTTTGGGCTACTGACATATCCAGCTCTGCGTTACAGGTCGCACGGGAAAACGCAGAAACGCTTGGGGCGGATATTACATTTCGTCACTCAGACTTGTTGGATCAGTTGGTCGGCGAAAAGTTCGATCTCATTGTTTCAAATCCACCTTACATCGGTCGGGACGAGGTGATTCCGAATGAAGTCAGGGATTACGAGCCTGATTCCGCCCTGTTTGCCGAAGAAGATGGTCTCGCACTTTACCAGGCCCTGTCTGAGCAAGTTTCCAAGCACCTGTCCTACCAAGGTTGGTTAATATTGGAAATTGGGCAAACCCAGGGCGCCTCAGTATCAGCTCTATTTCCAGGATCGTGGATCATCAAGGACCTTGACCGAAATGATCGCGTCGTGGCGTGGCGAGGGGCGTAAACAAAAATAGCGTCCTCACAAAATGAGGACGCTAATTAGTTGAATATCTCTACTTTCGCTTTCGCTTAAGCAATGCCAAAGCTCCGAGTCCAAGAACCGCAAAGGAAGCCGGTTCTGGTACTGGCGAGTAAGTCAAGACGCCTAAACGATTGCTACCATAGTCGGCGTCTCCACCGGCTACTGAATAGCCAAACGACTGTGAAAGGTTCAATCGCAACTTGTTATTCGTGGCATCGAGCGGGACAAATGGTGCCTCCTGAGGGTCAGTCGTAAAGTACGACCAAGGTGCAGCAAACTCAACAAGACTCGGGTTCCCACCGCTACCATATGCCGTGCCAGGAACGGTTACTTGAACAAATCCAAAACTTGAAAGTGTGCCCGCAAGATATCCTGAACCACCAGGCTTAAATGCTCGATCATTTTGGAGTTCAAACCCGATTGAGCCGCTTCCTGATCCGCCC
>JAYUOQ010000113.1:0-4809 GCA_043760685.1 Armatimonadota bacterium
ATCCGTACTACGATCCCCTGCACGAAAAACTTGAATGTGAGGATTACAATGGAGTGAGAGTTCTTATCGAATCCATCTCCATGGCTGAGCGACAAGGCCGACTCAACCATGAATTTCTACTTTTTTGCGGTTACGATTTCGTTTCTTTGCGTGTTCTGAAGTTTCTCGTTGAGTTGGGAGCTGATCCCAACCATCTGGATGTAGAGGGCCTGGGAAGTCCTCTTCATTGGGCGGTTTGGCAAGGTGGAACCGATAAGATTGAGACGAGTGGTGCGCAAATCGATCTACTGAATTATTTAGTCAGTCAAGGTGCTGACATAAATTTCGCAGAGCCCGGTGGGGTCACGCCCCTTCATGATGCCGTCTACGGGGACTGGGGCAACCCGACAGCGACCAAGTTTCTGATCGATCATGGTGCGAATGTAAATGCGGTTGATGACGAGGGCCGTACCCCTTTGATCCTGGCTTGCGATCAGGGAGAACTTCCATGTGTTGAGTTGCTGGTTGGGGCTGGGGCAAAGAAAGATGTCGTTGGGAAGGACGGAAGCACCGCACTTTCAAATGCGATAAAGTATCTTAGCCGGCATGAGGATCAAGACGATGCTGTTGAACTTGCGAAAGCCAGAAAGATCGTTGAGCTTCTCCAATCCTGATTTTCTGCGACCGCCTCCGGGGTCGAAAGATTTGGCGAGCAATCCAGGGGTCGCTACGCGACACCCTGGCTACCTTATGTGATCCTCCGGATCAGGAGAATAGGCGAGGAGGCCTATTCTATGACTCTAGAGCGGTGACCGAGTTAATCTAGTTCCGTGTTCTCCCGCTAACGATCTCGCCTCGAAGTGCGTGATCGGATGGTTCACCACTATTTCGTATACTCCGGCTTCGTCGAAGGTCAGGAAGTTGTCGATGAACACTCCGGTGTCTCCGTCAACGGTAAGCATGAGGTCCACGACCGGCTGATCGATCTTGATCGAGAAGCGGTCGCCCTCGAACGGTTCATCGAACGTTTGATGCTCAAGATTATTGCTACCCAAGATCGTCGTCGGAGCGGCATAGTTCATCTCTTTCGGCTCGCCCATGAGGTGCCAAGCATCGCCGTAAGGACCCCAGCCAAAGATCAAGGTGTCGGGTACCGACAGACCAGTCAGGTCAATCTCGCCGATGACTTTTCGCTCTCCAGGTGAGCCTTCGAAGCGGATTTCCCACTCTTTGAGTTCTTCTCCAGTCGAAAGGTTCGTTGCGGTCACCATGAACAACAGCGATTCCTCATCGCCTTCTACTCGGTCATCGACATAGTGAACTAATATCTTCTCTTTCACTCGCTCGAAGGAATAAAGACGTTGAGTATAGAGCCGTCGAGCAATCTCATGTGCGGCAGCTTTATACCGTCCGCTACTGTCGATAACCGCCCAGCTTTGGACTGGCCAAATGTCGTTGAGTTGCCAGATAAGCGAGCCACGACAACCGGCGGACCGGCGGAAGTGCTCGACGCCCATTCGCAGCGCATCGCGTTGGTTGAGTTGGGAGTAGTACGTCCAATCTTCGAGGGTTTCGCTCTTTGGATAGTGGAGTTCGACCAAGCCGGTGAACACGTCATATCCCTTTCGGGTTTTGTCGTGCCATCGGACCGCGGCGCCTTTCCAATCCCAATCTTCTTCGTTCAGCGTTTCTTCCCAGAGGGCGATGGAACAAGCGGAAGCAAAACCGTATTCGCTGCTGAATCGGGCAGTTGAATCGAGGTAGTACTTCCAGTCACCACGGCCGTGCCAGGCATCCCAGTAGTGCGAATCACCGACCAATCCAGCATTGCAATCCTTCTCGAGGTCTCCGCAAGGCGACGTGTGAATGTACGATCGTTCCGGGTCTAGTTCTTTGACTAACGCCGGATAGATGTTGTCGTAAAGATGCTCTCCGTACAAGCGCGGAGGATGTGGGTGTCCCATCCAATTCCACTTGCCTTGCCACATCGTAAGGTTCTCGTTGTTGCCGCACCAAAGCGCGAGGCTTGCGCGGTGGCGAAGCCGTTTGAGGTGATAGGTGGCTTCGGTTTTGGCGACTTCTTGCCACTCATCTGTGTCGGGATAGTAGGCACAAGCGTGCATGAAGTCTTGCCAGACCATGATTCCCAGCTCGTCGCAGATGTCGTAAAAGTCATCGCTTTCGTACATGCCGCCGCCCCAGATTCGGAGCATGTTGCTACCGAGATCGTGAGCTTGGCTAAGTCGTTCCTCGTATCTGGCTCGCGTGATTGCGGCGGGGAACGAATAGTCAGGAATCCAGTTAAAGCCCTTGGCGTAGACCTTCAATCCGTTGACTTCGAACTCGAATGATTCGCCGATCTCATCCTTCTCGCGCAGGAGTTTGATTTCGCGGAAACCAACTTTGATCGACTTCCAGTCGTCTCGCCACTCGTTTTTCGGGTCAGAGATTCCAGCTGTAAGGATGGCAAGCGGTTGATCGCCAATATCGGCTGGCCACCATAGCGGTGGATTTTCGATATGGAACTTTCCTGTTGCTGAGCTAAGAGCCTCATCACCGATGATCAGTTCGAAATCGAGTTCACCTGGACCTTCGTGCTCGACATGGGCGGTCAGGATGACGCTGCCGTCGGGTTGCCAGTCTTGGGTTGCGCTGAGCGAGATGACTCGGCTTGCGTATTCGATGAGGCGAACGGGCCGCCAGACACCGCAGGAAACGAGTCGAGGACCCCAATCCCAGCCGTACATACACTGGATTTTGCGGACGAAGGATCTTTCTTCAAATCGTTCGACGGCTTCGGGCATGCCTTGGGCTTTGAAGTAAGCCGCCATGCGCTCGGCTCCGACATTCAGGGCGGATTTGAAGTCGGTTCGGAGTTCGTTCTCGCCACTTTTAAGGTGATTGGTGACGTCGACTTCGAGAGGGACAAACATGTTGTCGTGCTCGGCGATCTGGGTTCCGTTGAGGGAAATGGTGCAGATGGTGTCGAGTCCGTCGAACATGAGGACGCGCTTGGGTGCGTCGGGGTCTGGTTCCCAGTCGAACTTACAACGGTACGACCAGTCGGTGGAATCGACCCATTGAGCGCCGATTTCGTTCATCCGCTCGTGAGGGTTTGGGATGATGCCGTGCTCCATCAGATCGAGGTGGATGTGACCAGGGACGGTCGCGCTCAGCCATTCGGAATTGGAATAGCCGATTGTTGCGTTCGGCTTGTCGAGTCGAGTCTCGATAAACTCCCATCCATCACTCAAGTAGGTACTAGAAACCATTGAAGCTTGAGTTTACCGGTGGATCACATTAAGAAGCTGTCAGCTATCAGCTGGCTTGTGAAGTGCAGCCATTTGACATCCATTTTCATTCTGGGTGCGGCTGTAACAACCGTGAAGTTTGTGAGGCAAGAATCTCGGAGATAAATGTGACGACAATTTGGTTGGATCGGTGTACAGTTAAAGAATGACCGCTGCTTTGGCCCTGGCAATTTTTTTGCAACCCGACTCGGTCAAAGCAGATATTGATCTTGCGGTTCGACTCTGGAAGGAATTTAAGATGCCGATTCCGCCACGGACGGCATTGCCAAAAATTGACTTTCAAAAAAAGGATAACGCGTTGATCATTTACGGAATGGTGGATTTCCGCACAAGTCAAGACTATGTATTTTTTTCAGGTACTCGAAAGTCGACCAATGCCATAAATGGTTACTCAAAGGAACTTTGGCGGGCAGACCAACCCCTGCCAGCGTCCGTTAAAAGTTACTCAGCCAACGTTATAGACGGAAACAGCCGATTTCCGGAAAGCGCGATAACCTCGACTGCGGTTCAATGCGCTTGCATAGGACTAGAACCCATCGCTCGGCAAATAGTAGATCTTAACAAGAGCCAGAACCAGCCATATAATTCAAATATCGAACCCTGGACCGGGGCGCCAATCAATGACTCTCTCTCCGCGCACACAGCGTTTCTGATCTACATGGGCTTCTTGAACGCAATCATCGAAGGATCGATGGATCGACAAGAGATTCTGCGCAGGCTGATCGTCTTGGAGAAGTACCACCTTATCAAAAAGGGGCCAGGAGCCATGTTTTCGGGCGAAAAGTGGGACATCTCCAATCGGATTTCCGACCTAAGGGCCACCATTATCCAACCATTAGCGAATGGTAATCCAATCCAGGCAGCGGTGAACGATCTCATTAACGAGACGAAGTTCCCAAGTACAAGTCCCTATGACAATCGTTTCGAGCTGATTCCTCGATGCAAACGCATCTTAAGTTATGGAATAAAGGCGGTGCCCTACCTTGCAGCTGAAGTCGATCAGCCTCGCCTTACGAGGGTCATGAGTCTTAACTTTGGGAACGGCTTAACTCGCATTGTGCCGGTCAAGGCGTTTGCCGTGGGACTGATTCGCAAGTTGTCCACCGATGAACTCTCGAATCGAGGAATAGATAAGAAGGACGTTGTCCTTGCTTGGTACAAAGGTAAGACTTCGGGCAAGATGGGCAACTACCTTCTGACTTCGCTAATCGAACCCATCTGGCAAGCGAATGACTGTAACTCGACCGGGTTCAAGATGATGATTCGCGACTATCCCGAGTTGCTTCCTGTTGCCATAGAGCAACTACGCACAGCAAAGGTCGATGCAGAGTGGGGCTACTACGATATCGCAAGTTCAAAGCTTTCGAAAAAAACGAAACTCAAGCTTCTTCTTCAAGCTTCTAGAGGAAGCGATTTTCTTAGCCTAAAGAACACGGTGGGGCCACTACGTCAGGTTGAAGAGAAAGAGGCTGACAATCTTTTAACCCGATTTGTGCGAACGACACCAAGTCAGTTGGAT
>JAYUOQ010000114.1:0-13384 GCA_043760685.1 Armatimonadota bacterium
AGTTCGGACGGTCGGTGACTTGTGCGACTACTGGCACGATCCCACTGCGGCTGATCTAATATCGATGCAGCCGCTGTACGAGACGGAAACGTACTTTAGCAAACCCGACGGTACTGAGGGGGCGATTCTATGGGGATCAACGCGTTTGTTTCCCGGCAATGTTGGTGGTGAGTACTTCATGACCCGCGGACATTGGCACTTAAAGCCAACCCATGGGGAATTGATCGTTGTTGTTTCGGGAACTGGCTTGGTGGTTTTGATGGATCAAGATCGAGTCACGACGACCGTTGAATTAAGACCCGGGACGACCTATCACATCGACGGAACGTTGGCCCATCGAACGGTAAACACCGGAAACGAGCCTTTGATCTTTTGGTGCGCATGGGCAGCCGACTGCGGGCACGAATACGAAAGTATTCTCCGCGATGGTTTTTCTCGCCGTTTCTTTGTAGAATGAGAGGCAATGGTTCTCCTTGGTTTGGTTATTGGTTTTCAGAGTGGCGTCCTTTCGGATACCCGCCTAGCAAAGCCGGTCGACTTCGACGTGAGCCTTCGCCAGATAACCGACTTTTGCGCTGAAGTGTCCTCATCTTCGGGAGTCAAGTTTTCAGTTGACAAGAAAGTTCAGGATTTGAAGGTAGACGTCTTTGTCGATAAGCGTCCCCTGGCTGAGACCATGGACAAAGTTGCCAAAGTTCTCAATTGCGACTGGGTTCCAGTGGAAAAGGGCTATCGCCTTGAAATGGACGTCAAGAACATCAACCGAGAGCGGAATTTTGTCCAGGCAGAAGTCGACGAAGAGAAGAAACAGCTTCAAACAAAAATGTGGGCATACGAATATATTGCGAAGAATACTATAGCCAGCAATTCTCCTCATTATTCCAATTCTCCCGAGCACTTCGAATATGAACGAAGGATACTTGAGCCTTTCCAAACGGCAGTTCGGGAAGCATATGCAACCAACGACTTAGCCAAACAAAAGGATGCCGATATTAAGCGCAGTGCGGTCGAAGAGGGCCTTCGCAATTTCTACTTTGGCCGCGTCCTGCTGAAGTTTGACAAGAACACTTTTGCAAAATTCTGGAATGGAGAACCATTTGTAGCGAGTACATTTCCAACCTCACAGTACAAGCTCTATGAATCTGACATGAGGAACACGGGCGTCCATTCTTATGCAATGAGGGATGGTACTACAGTTCAGGCAAAGTCTCAGTTCTTTCTGTTTTTCCGCTACGATTATGCGACTGGAAAAATAAAAGCAAACCAACATACCTACGTTACGGCACCCGCCGAATGGGGCGGAGAAACCTCTTTGGGCCAAAGAAATGGAGGCGGCTTTAAGTATCGCACTACAGCCAACTATGTTCCTGAATCAATGTTGAAAATGCCCTTTTATGAAGACTTGAAGTCATGGAACATTCCCGAGTTAACCCCAGCGAAATTCACTCAAACAGTTAACAACAAAATTCCGACTTGGGAATCTCCTTGGGTTTGTCAAAGAAGGCGCCTTGGTGAACACCTGCGATGGTTCCACATGGCCACGAACATCCCGGTAGTTGCTCAGGCAGATCGAAGTTGCATTTATTATTGGGTCAAGCTTGATCGGGGGCTACCAACGGCAACCGAGTACCTCAATCAACTAATGGTTCAAGGCAAGGTATTTGCGAAAGAAGATAGTGGGTTCTTAATGGCTCGTAGTTTCCGATATTGGACAAACCGGCAACATGAAGCTCCAGAAGCAATATGGAAGACCTTTGAACCAATTGGTCGGGCAGTTGAACCAACTCTTGACGAAGCTGCTAAAGTTGCAGTTACCCTCCGAGAGGATCAGATTGTGAGTCAAGAGATGGAATATCCACTCTCACGATTTGACCTTTGGAAAGTCGAAAACTCTTACGATTCACTGCGACTTTATGGATCGCTTTCCAAAGCCCAAAGAACCACGGCCCAATCTTTGGATGGCGTTCGATTTGGCGACTTAGATTCGAACCAGCAACAGATGCTGAAAACCTGTGTTACAAAGCTCATTATGGAGTCTGGGTCCTGTTCTTATGAACTTGCAAAGTCGCTCGTCACCAATGGAAACACAAATGAACGACTTCGCGAGCTTCGATTCAAAATTAAGGTTACGCCCAATATTCGTACCAACACGGCTGGGTCGGACTTAACCGATGGCGAAGAAGTTATTGTCAAATTTAAGTCCGAAAATTATGTTGCTACCGCGACAGAATTCCGATTTGAATTCTCGGATAATGAGATCGTGAGTCAATCAATAAACATCAGGCAGTAAACTATGATCTCCCCATGATTGAGCTTGAGACGTTTCCGAATCCGAACCCTAACCGAAATTACACGATCAAGCACGTGAATCCTGAGTTCACCAGCGTTTGCCCCAAGACGGGTTTGCCTGACTTCGCGACGATTGAGTTGGAATATATTCCGGGTGATGTCTGCATCGAGCTCAAAAGCCTGAAGTATTACTATTTGGACTTTCGCAATAAGGGAATTTTCTACGAGGCGGTAATCAACCAGATGCTTGATGATCTAACTGCGGCATGTAGCCCACGATGGATGCGCGTGACGGGCAATTTCAGCGCTCGTGGCGGAATCAATTCAGTCGTGATGTGTGAGACGGGAAAGAAGCCGGAATAGTCGGGAGTTTGGAGTTTGGAGAAAGGATAATTCTTAGTCCTTCTCCTGACTCTTGACTCCTGACTAACCTAAATTTGTCTCAACTCTTCAATTGCGCGTTGGATTTCGTGAGCATCGGTTTGGACTCGGCTCAGGTTTGCGCGAAGTGGTTCGAGGTCAACCCGAACGGCTTCTTGCTGAGTAAGGCTGAGCCCTTTGAGCGTGTCTCTCGTTTTGAGAAAGGTTTGCTTCGTAAGTTCCATATGAGCCTCAGTTCGCTCGGCCTGCACGGCAAACGAATCCCATTTCGACATTCGGTCCTGCGCCATTTCGAGGCTTTGATTGTAAGCATCTTTGGCTACCTCATCCGTACTTTGAGAACTCAAACTCTTGAGGCGATCAATTTCGGACAGGCTCTCGCTGTGATTCTCCACCCCAGAAGACGTCTTCATGTCAGCGGAGAGCTTATTGAGCACAAGGGCTTGATCAAGGGCATTGAACAACGCATCTCGCCAAGACTTCTTTTGGTCTGCATCGAGAACTCGAGATTCCTCGACGTACCGGAGGCAATCGAGATAAAGAGACTGATGCTCTGAGAGATCGAGGCCCGGGCGCAATGCTTCGAGTTCTCCCCAAGTTATTAGCTTCTTGTTCTTTTGATAACCTACATATCCAGCCGCTAGCCAAGCACTTAACAAAATCAGGAAAGTAAGAACTCTGAGAGTCTTTCCGCCGAGATCCGCGGCCATCGCTGCCCCGCCAATGACAGGAATGAGTCCGAGTAGCCAAATCATGGTTCCCTTCCAATATTCAGCAAACCACACCGACGAATGCTTTGTTCCCGCCGCCGTCGTGCGCTGATCGGCAGTACCACTCATATAAGTCGTCGTCAGGTCGTGGACCGCCGCAAAAATTGAAGGATGGATGTCCTTGGGTGTAAACCGTGCGCTCATGGTTACATTTTAGTACGGAAAATCGGTTTGATCGGTTTTCAATTAAATTGGGGTTTAGAGATTGGTCGAAGTTCTTGATTCGCTTCGCTCAATCGACTCATCCAATTCGCAAAGCGGTTTCGTTTTTTCAGTGGATTTTGCTTATTGGCTTCTCTGTCCAGAGAAGCATCTCGCTTCGCGAGGGGTCAATTCATGTGATGACTAGGGGGCCCTGGTTGGAGCAAAATGAGTGATATGCGAAATATTGTTGCGATTGGTGGAGGCGGGTTTAGTACCGAACCCGAGAACTTGGCACTTGATCGATACATCTTAGGTCTGGTTGACAAACCAAAGCCTAAGGTTTGCTTTATTCCAACTGCATCGGCGGACAGTAACGATTACTCCGACCGCTTTCACCTTGCCTACCAAAGTCTGGGGTGTGAAACCTCCTATCTTAGCCTTTTTTGGCCGCACCGCTTGGACTTTGATGAGTACATGCTCGAACAAGATGTGATCTACGTTGGAGGTGGTAATACTCGAAACCTTTTGGTTCTTTGGCGCGACTGGGGTTTGGATGTTGCCATTCGCAAAGCCTATGAAAATGGAACCGTCTTAGCCGGAGTGAGTGCCGGAGCGAATTGTTGGTTTGAAGAGTTTAGTACAGACTCGATGGGTCCGCTGGCCCCTTGGCCCGGTCTTGGCTGGCTTGCAGGGAGCTTTTGCCCTCATTATGATGGCGAAGCGGATCGTAGACCATCACTCAAGCGAATGCTTGAGAACGGCGAGATAGGTCCCGGCCTTGCGTGCGAGGATTGGACGGCGGCTCATTTCATTGATGAATCGTTGCACAAATGTGTTTCATCGAAGATTAGTTCTAAGGTGTTTCGGGTCGACCTCACTGGCGAAACTTCCCTAGAAACTGATTTGATAAATTAGAAAAGAGCCAGAGTCAACTTAACTCTGGCTTCATTTCTTTACTTGACTTCGGTAAGCAGTTTGACGACTGCTTCTTCCATCTGCTTGTCGCGTAAATCTCGATATCGGATCACGCCTTTTGCGTCAATGATGTAAATTGTTGGCCAACCCTGAACATTCCACTTGCTTGGCAATATTCCGCTGGTTGAACCGGCAATCCCTTGACGCCATTTGATGCCCTGTTCCTTGAGTATTTTGTTGACGACCGACCGGTCGCCATCGCTGTTGATTCCGAGGAGAGCGAAAGGTTTATCTTTGAGAGATTCAACCATTTCCTTCTCGTGAGGAATCATTGCCCTACAAGGAGGTCACCAAAATCCCCAGAAGTCGAGGACAACGACCTTGCCGCGATAGTCGGAAAGTTTCCACTTCGTGCCATTCTCATCCTCAATTTCAAAGTCCGGGGCGACCATTCCAATCTGCAAATTTTCAAGCTCGAATAGGCTAGATTGACCCATTTTTGCATATCTAGTTTCAGCATATTTGGTGGATAGTTCGGTGTACAGGGCTCGCTTTTTGTCACTTGCCGATGCAGACCGACCAACAATCTCAGCCATGCTATAGATAGCTGATGCCTGTACTTCTCGGGACTTTGCCGTTGTCCTAACTTTTTGAAGATAGGCGATTATCGCTGCGGGCTTATCTTGAGTCATGTACATCGATTGACCAAACATATACATGTGCCGACTTAAGGCAGGTGATTGGATAAATCGACCCGTGAGGTTATTCAAACACTCCTTGATGAGAGCCTTGTCACCCCTCGCTAGTTTAATAATCTGAGCTTCAACTTCGGGTCCGAGGACCAAATCTTCGGTCACTTTCTTGCGAAACTGCAAAAACTTTGGCAAGAAGACCTTGGCAGGATGCGTTGCGGGATCAAACTTCACTTTGGCAGATTCTTCTTCTGTTTTCGCGTCTTCGTATGGCTTGAAATAGACCGAATAAGCATCTTGAAGCTGCTTATTCAGGCCGTCAAGTTCTTTCTTGAGCTTAGAGGCTCCAGGCGGACTTTGACCACAAACCAAAGAAGCTGCCCCGACAAGGAGGCAGATTATGGTTAATTGTTTTCTGAACATCAAATACTTCCTGGCGTGGGGGGTTTCCACGCTGATTACAAGTCCATTCTACACAAAACAACGAGAATTGAGAACTAAAGTACGGATGCAAGTCGTTCGGCTTTCATTGACGACATACTTGAACGCCAAGGCTCTAATCGGGAGAAATCCGGGCGATATGCCCGGGCTCCATCTAGACTACGACTTCGCTTCGTCGCTCAGATACTCGTCGCTCACTGTGATCGAGAACCTTCTTTCGGAATCGAAGTTGCTTCGGTGTGACTTCCAAAAGCTCGTCATCTCGCAACCACGAAAGAGCTTGCTCAAGCGAGAATTCCTTGTGGGTATCCAGTGATGCCGTCTGCTCGGAAGTAGCGGACCGAATGTTGTTCGCGGCTTTTTCTTTGGTCGCGTTTACAATCATGTCTTCGTCTCGGCTACAGGCTCCAACGATCATTCCGGCGTAAAGCGCGGTTCCAACCGGATAGAACAACTGTCCTCGCACCATTACGTCCTCGTATGCGTATCGGGTCAGCTTGCCCGGATCTTTCGAGATGAGAGAACCTTGCACGCGGAACGCGATTTCGCCTTTGTACGGCTTGTAGCCGTCATACAGCGATCCAATGAGACCTAGACCTCTTGTGAGAGTTAGGAAGTTTGATCGGAAGCCAATAAGACCACGAGTCGGAATAGAGTATTCCAACGAGTTCGTTCCGTTGTCATTGGTCCGCATGTTCAACAAGTCACCTTTTCGACGGCTCATTTCTTCCATAACCGATCCAACTGCGTCTTCGGGAACTTCGAGTGTTGCCGCTTCGTTTGGCTCCAGAACCTTGCCGTTCTCGTCTCGCTTAAGAATTACTTGAGGACGTGAAATCTGCATCTCATAGCCTTCTCTTCTCATCGTTTCGATGAGAATCGCAAGCTGAAGTTCGCCACGGGCTTTCACCTTCACCGTATCTGAAGCTGCGTCCGGGTCTACTTTGATGGAAACTGAGACTGCTTCTTCCTTTAAGATTCGGTCGCGAATCTTATGGATCGTCAAGAACTTGCCGCCGTCTTTGCCCGCTAGTGGCGAGTTATTGGCGTAAAAGTTCATCGAAAGCGTACTCGGTTCAACCTTAATAGCAGGGAGGGCTTCACTGGTATCGACAATCGCGATCGTGTCGGAAATCAGGACGTTATCGAGACCGGCCAACATGGCAATTTCGCCAGCGCCAACTGATTCTACGTCAGTCAGTTCGATGCCTTCGTATGTCCAAAGTTTGGTGACATTGAAGGCAACTTTCTTAACAACATCTTCACGAATCATTTCGACTCGGTCGCCAACTTTGACGGTTCCGCGAAGGACTTTTCCGCCAAACATGCGTCCCAAGTAGTCGCTATAGTCAAGGTTGTTGACTTGAAGTCGGAAAGGGCCTTCGTGTTCGACTTTGGGTTCAGGAACATGTTCGACAATCGCGTCAAACAGTTTCTTCATGTCCATGTCGTCATCGCCCGGGTTTGTTCGGGCATAGCCGCCCGCACCTGAGCCGTACAAAACTGGGAAGAACAGGGCATCTTCATCAGCTCCTAGGTCGATGAAAAGGTCAAGGGTTTTGTCGTATGCGTATTCTGGTCGTGAATTCTCACGGTCAATCTTATTCACAAATACAATTGGCTTCAATCCATTTTGAAAAGCCTTTTTGAGTACAAATCGAGTTTGAGGCATCGGTCCCTCATTAGCATCGACAACGAGGAGTACACCGTCAACCATGCTGAGAACTCGCTCTACTTCACCACCGAAGTCGGCGTGTCCAGGAGTATCTACAATGTTGATCTTGGTACCGAGGTACTGGACCGAGGCTACTTTGGACAAAATCGTAATACCTTTTTCGCGCTCAAGGTCATTGCTGTCCATGACACGAATGCCCATATGCTGGTTCTCTCGAAAGGTTCCTGCTTGCTTAAAAATCGCGTCTACGAGGGTCGTCTTCCCGTGATCTACGTGCGCTATGATGCCGATATTCCGAATCTTGGGGGACATATAGATTCATTTTACCGGTTTTCGACTAGCCTTCACTCAGAACACGCTCTGCAAGTACCAGTGCAGCATAGTCATCATAGGGCTCTTGGGGAGTCTGTAGAGTGGCTGGCCAGAACTTTCTCCAACCTTTTCTAGGATTGTATTCCCAGTACCTTTCTCGGGCTTGAATAGTCGTCTCTTTCTCGTCAATCACGAGAATTCCCATGCTCGGCAAATGCCGGCGCAGGTCCGTCTTTACTTTTTTGGAGCCAGTTGAGTCGCCAATGATGACGAGATGAAATTCTTCGACAATATATGCTTCGTGAAGTTTGACAATGACGGCATCAACTGGAACAACATCATGCCATAGGAGCTTGATCGAACCGCCCTCATCTCTTTGGACGAGCGCCATTCCGCACTTGGAAGTTCCAGGATCTATCGAGAGTACAGTTTTCTTGATCATCTGACCTCGATGTCAATGTCCAAAGCGTCTCCAGCACGAATGTCCTGGCGAGCGACGGCAACAAGTCTAACCAATCTCGGAACGGCTTTTACTTTTGCTACTGTACTCAGTAACTGATCCTGCGTAAATTCGCCGTACGAAAGACCATCACGAGATTGAACAGGAATCATGTTTCGTTGGCGCGCTCTCGTGTTTACAAAGGTCCGAAGAAACTCGCGGATCCCATTGAGGATTTCAATTTCACTAATTCTGCCATCTATTTTAGATTCCGTAACGATTTCGCCTTTTCGGAACACAATTGGATTTGCTTGGAGTACGAGTTCGAGCGTAACGGGCTCCGAAGCAAATCGATTGGCGAGGGCTCGGGCAATCACTACCGTATCCGTCGAAGAACTCATGATCTCGCCAACCCAATATTTCTCGACATCATCTTCGGACCTGTAGCCCCGGAGGGAGTCTCCTCGTATGATTCCAGCGGAACCTACAAAAGGATAGTCTGGTGCAGATTTCGCACCACGATCAGTTGCGATCGATTTTGCTCGGCGCAGAATTACGCGGTATGCACTTGTTGCATCCGCATTTGACGGTTTCCCAGGCACAGAAATTCTTGCCAGTTCCTCGCCACGCAAATACGATATTGTTTGAGTTCGATAGAACTTGTCTTTGTCTTCGAGCGCGGCTCTTAAGATTACATTGGCTTCATCGATAATCGTCAACAAGTTTTGGCTCGCTTGTTTTAGCTCGGCGTCGACCCGGTTTTTCTCAGACTCCGCCATTGCCTTTTCAGATTTCAGCTTCTCCAAGTCTTTGCTGAGGGTGTTGATAACTCCCTGGAGATCATCCGAAATTTTCTTGACCTCTAGATTCTTCTTTTCCAACTCAGCATTTGTGTTAGTAAGTTTTAGGTTTTCATTGGTAAGGGTTAAGTTTCGAGTGGAGGTCGAATTATATTTGGTTGAAGCTTCTTTAAATTTGTCATCCGCTTCCTTAAGCGCCGCTTTTGCAGCATCAAGACTTTTTTTGGCTTCTGGCAGTTGCTTTTGTAAAGACTGCAACTGAGATCGAATTGGCTCCAACTGAGCAAGAGCAGACTTTTTCTCTCCTTCAATACTTTTGATATTTGAAGTCAATGTAGTGACTTGGCTATTCAGTCCATTAACTTTTGTTTCTTGTAATTTTGCCTCTGCTTGCTTTTTCTTGTTGATATCCTCAAGAACCCTGTTTTTATTGTCAAGCAACGCGTTCTTTGTCTCACCTTCGACTAACTGAGCATTGATCTTATCTACCTCTTTCGACTTTTGCTCAAGGTCCCTAACAATCGCGCTCCCACGGGTGATCCAAGTTCGAAACGTAGAACTGACCCCATAGAGCAGGAGCATCGTAAAGATCGGGATCAACATTCCCGCAATGACAACGCTGATCCGAGCAACATATTTGGGGCGGATGCGCTTAATCGAGAGGCGTTTTTTGCCAATCTTATAGCCTAAGATGTCCGCGAGGTAGGCGGAAATTCCGCCTATCGCGATGACGACTAAGACAAAGAAAAGCGATTGTGGATCCAAGTTATCCTGTGTTCCTTCGCCACATTATAACGAGTGCGGCCCCTAGTCCGAGAATGATTGGAGTGAAAGATGCAACGAATGGCGGAATAATCCCGCCTTGAGCCCAAACATTCATGAAATTTGCAATCGTCATGTAGGCAAACATGATCCCTACTGCTAGGGCAAACCCAGTAGCGGTTCCTGCTCGGTGAGAGCGAATTCCAAGAGCGGCGCCCAGAATGCCAAATACGAATGCTGCTAATGGAACCGTGAATTTGCTCCAAAGCCAATACTCGAAATTTCTTTGCATTTTAGGAGTAACAGACTTGTCAAATTTTGCTTTTGCCAAGAGCCCACGCAGCTCTGTTGAAGTATAGAAGTCAGGATCATTCTTATCCTTGACCCCAATATTTTCGGGAGCCTCCCTGAGCTTTGGAAGTTGACCAGGCCATATATCCCCGGTGACTTCCGTAACATTCTTGAAATCAGCACTGCATAGGATCGCTGGTCCAATAATTCTCCACTCCTTGCTGTTGTCATATCGCAACTCAGCTGCTTCTAAATAGAACGTGGGTTTACCATCGTTGCCTATTGCTTTAATTGTCACGTGGCTAAGGGTCTGCTTTCCAAGGTTAAAATCCTCGGCCATGATCATCGCTTTCGTTACTCCGTCTTCGACGATAGGCTGAAACGTCGGTTGAACATTCTGCTTTTGGATGCTTGTGCGAAGGGAATCCGTGATCCCGGCGAGTTTTTTCACTGAACTAGGAACATAAGAATCATTCAGAAAGAAAGTCAAAAGTGCCACGCCCATTGAGAACATGGCGACCGGGAAAATAATTCGATAAATACTCGCGCCACCTGCTCTCAATGCGACAATTTCGGAGTCTCCTGAGAGCCGACCAAAAGCTAAAAGTGCCCCAAGCAGAGTAGACATAGCCAAAGTTTTTACCAACATTGCTGGCACCATCAGCAGCGAAATGTTCAGGATGGCCATGATCGGGACTCCCTCAACAACATAGTTGGCGATTCTGCCAAGATAGGTTGCAGCCAGCAACAGCGACGTAAACATTGCGACACCAAATATCCAGGGTCCAAATAGCTCGCCCGCAATCAGCCGATCAATTCTTTTCATCGTCTTCGAATATGTCCGTGCCGAATTGTTGACCCAAGTAGTGCTTTCGAACCATCTGATTTTCAGAAATTTCTTTTCCGGTTCCTTCGGCGACAATCTTACCGTCGATCAGGATGTAGTTGCGGTCGGTGATTTTCAAAGTTGCTGCGACATTGTGGTCGGTGATCAGAATCCCAATCCCTTGCCCCCTAAGTTTGAACAGAATCGCCTGAATCTCTTCAATCGTGACCGGGTCAATTCCCGTAAATGGCTCATCAAGCAAGATGAACTTTGGCTCAGTAGCCATCGCTCTGGCAATCTCAACTCTTCGCCTTTCTCCGCCGGAAAGAACTCCTGCAACCGAATCAAGGCGCTCTGTGATATGAAGTTCTTGCGCCAGCTCCATGACCTTTGCTTTCTGTTCTTTTTTTGACTTGCCGGCAAGTTCAAGTACCAAGAGCAAGTTATCTCGAACCGTCAACTTACGAAATACCGATGTCTCTTGTGGTAGATAGCCAATTCCGGCTCGAGCCCGCTTGAACATTGGCCATTTTGTGACTTCCTTATCATCAAGAAAGACCTTGCCACCGTTCGGTTTGACTAAGCCAACAGTCATGTAGAAAGAAGTTGTTTTTCCGGCACCGTTCGGGCCCAGCAGGCCAACGATTTCGCCGGTACTGACGGTGAATGACACACCATTGACAACTTTTCGGCCCTTGTACTTTTTCTGAAGGTTTTCCGCCGAGATTTTCAAGCGCCACCCTTCTTTCCTTTAGAATTATTTTTGGTGATTGTGGTCACAACCTGGTTGGGACTCTCAGATTTGAATCGCAATTTCAAAATCTCATTCTTCTCGTTCAGCTGAAGCACCACGGTGTTTGCCCCCTCAACGATGGATCCTTCACCAACTCCATCATTTTGCCTAAACTCTAAATTTCCCTCAAGTCTTACTTCCCGTTTGCCCGATTCCCCAGATATCAAGTAGGTCATTTTGTCGGCTCTCGCGAAGACTTTTTGCTGCTTTTCCCCGGCTGCATCCTTTACTAACTGTGTGCCATTGAATTGGATTGGTCCGCGAATCACCGCACTCTGGAGTTCCGTAATCTCCTTTTTCTTATCATCCATCTTTGACTTAAAAGTTAAGGTTGCCGAGCGCGAAGTTGTACTCATGATCGAGCTAATCTTTGCTGATTCTTTCTTGCCATCCTTTATAGCTTCCCGGGTACTTTGACTGTCAAAGGAAATTTCAACTCCCCCATTGACGTTTACTTCCCTCAATCCATCCTTGAGGTCATATTCGGCACTGTCTCCACTCGCGGTGGTCGAACGATTTTCACCCTTTTGAACAAATTGAATTCCGCCGGTCATGCGGACGCTATCGACCTCCATCTTGTTATTGACTCGTACCAGATTTCCCGAAGCTTTTGCACAAGTCATGAGGGTCTCAACGGTCGAGTCTCCGCTGGAGCTAATACGCCTGATCTGGACATTGCCACTCAGTTCAAAGTTCTCGCCCGGAGCAAAAAAGCCTTGATTGCCCTGAATGATCATAGTTGGCTTCTTGGCGTTGTCCTTGTAAACAATTGGCTTTTGTGCGAGTGCCAGCGAGAATAGCCCAAGAAATACAACTAGTTGGAAACGTTTCATTTTTTAAAATATTGCAGGGAGGAAGCAACCTTGCTTAATTTGGCACTGGCAAACAGAACATCTACTGGACCAATCGAGCCGTCAGGACCTTCAAGAAAAACTTCTCCACTAGCTTTAAACACTTCATTGCCTGCCAACCATTCCACCTTTTTCGCCGTCATGATCGATTTTCCTGATTTGATCTTTATTCCTCCCTCTAGAATAAGACGATCCACCGCCCTATCTGCCTCAGCATGATCGGCAAAGAATTCCCCGGCGGGTTGATTCTTTTCAAAAACGTTACCATGGACTTTGAACATGAAACCAGATTGCTTACCGTTTATGAGGGCGAGATTGGCACTTTGCCATTCGATGAACCAAAGATCAGCTCGAAAAGTCGTAAACCAAAGTTTTTGATAGGTCCAAAACTCAACTCGATTAGACTTTCCTTGTCCAAGTGCAACCGCAATAGGTTCTTGCTTTTTCTTGAGAAGCTCCATAGGTGACACCGGCGGAACAATTGCCCCGGACTTTTCCTTAGTGATTTCTGGCTTTGCCTTACCGCAACCCATTATCGTTGCCCCAATCACGAATGTTGCGGCAACGACTCGGATAAATTCCTCCTTGCAAACTTTCCTTGATGTTGACCCGCAAGCTGTCCGCAAGCCGCCGCAATATCGTGACCTCGCTCAGTTCGCTCGGTGACGTTAACTCCGGCTTGCTCCAATATTCTCTTGAATTGTCGTACCCTGTCTCGATCAGGTCGAGCATATCCTTGCTCGGAATCAACCCAGTTAAATGGAATCAGATTGACAACATTAGGCATCCCCTTCAGCAAAGGAATCAGTGCCTTCGCTTGATCAGGAGTGTCCGTTACATCCTTGATGAGCAAGTATTCAAATGTTACTTTCCTGCTGGTGGTGGTCTGATAATTCCTCATGGCTCGAACGACTTCACGAACTGGCCATTTATGATTGACCGGCATCAATCGATCCCGCACTTCGTCTAACGGTGAGTGCAAGGACAACGCTAAGTGAATCGG
>JAYUOQ010000115.1:0-13368 GCA_043760685.1 Armatimonadota bacterium
ATCACATCGCCGGACTTCCGGAAATGTACGATACGATTGTTGGCGAACGCGGTTATAAGTTGAGTGGTGGCGAGAAACAGCGAATAGCAATTGCCCGGGCAATTCTTAAAAACCCGAAGATCCTCATCCTAGATGAAGCTACTTCTGCTCTGGATACTCATTCGGAGAGACTCATTCAAACTTCTCTCAACAACCTGATGAAAGGAAGAACGACATTTGCAATTGCCCACCGGCTCAGTACGATTTTGAATGCCGACCAAATTCTTGTCGTGAGCGATGGAAAGGTCGTTGAGTCCGGAAAGCACCAAGACCTTTTGGCTCGAGAAGGGGCATATTATCACCTCTATACCGAGCAATTTCAGAATCACTAAAATAACGAAGCCCCCCGGAGGAGGGGGCTCGTTTGGGCTGAGGGTTATAGGGTCGATATAAGTCTATTTGGTTAGTGATTGTGGAAGCATTGACCCTGTGAGCCACCGTGTTTGGCTGCTAACACGAGCGATTGACATTCAGCTCGAATAGCTTTTACAGTCTCCACTTCAGATTCATTGGGGCCGTTTACTGGGCTCCGAAGGTTGATTGGTCCCATCAACACTCCGACTTCCTTTACGTCATCAAGGCCAAACATGTGTCCAAATTCGTGACCGCAAGTGTGCTTCATCGCTTTCGCTTGAAGGGGAGTGCCATTGGGGTCGGTGGTTCTTAAGAACACATCTGCTTTGAAACGAGGAACAGGGCCATCATTGGTGCTTTCAACTGACCGGCTCCAGTTAATGTAGCCACTAACAATTTGGTTCTTTAATTTGACGTTCTGATCAAATTTGATCTTTACATCCGCCCTTTCACCGAACTCAACTCTCTTGAAAGACACATCGTTGTTAAGCGCGGTCTCCCACATATCAAATGCTCCTTTGACCGCGATGTTGCAAGACTCAATTTGTTTGATCGGCGTATTTCCGTAATCAACCGAAACGGTTATTTGACCACCCATCAACATTGCCTGGGCATAGCTCGCGGCTTCGTCGGCCTTGCCTAGCTGTGCTTGAATGCGGGCATTGTCCAAATGCTCTGTGACTGCCGGATGAATGGCTGCACGGGCATGGTAGCCGGCGAAACTAGACGCAACAATTAGCCCAATCGCTGCAATCATTCCTACTTTCTTGATTCCCATAATAACTCTCTTGGGTGGCTTTTTCCCTTGGCTCAAACATTGTTGCCTTGCATCAATACCAGGCAAATCACAAAATGGCAATGGTGCTAGCTAGTAAGATTATTCAGGTGGTAAATCTGCGAGAAGTGCTCCGATCTAACGTTGAAGCAGGGGCTAGAGCCTTGCTCGGATGCGTGCTGATCAAAGGAACCATGAAAGCCCAGATTGTTGAAACGGAAGCCTATACTTGGGATGATCCAGGTTGCCATGCATACAAAAAAGACCGGATGAAGAACATGGCAATGTATGGCGAGCCAGGTACTGCCTATGTCTACTTCACCTATGGCAATCACTGGATGGTCAATGTCGTAGCCGACCTTAATGGGAGGGCAGGAGCCGTTCTAATCAGAGCAGCAAAGCCAATCGAAGGTTTGAACGAATTCCGATCAAATCGGCCCAGCATCATTAAGGATCAGGACCTTTCGGCGGGTCCAGGACGATTGACAAAGGCCTTTGGTATTGATAATAGCGACAATGAAACGGACCTCTTGTCAGGCAATGGCTCGATTTCAATTGAACCTGCGTGTCAAGTCACGAAAGTAGGAATCTCGCCAAGAATTGGCATTGCGATCGGCAAAGGTGACGACCTTCTACGGCGATTTGTTGACCTGAATAGCTTAGAATGGATTACCAAACACCGTATAAATACTGGACTTTTAGGGGACAAAACAACTTGAATTCAATCAGCAAAATGGGTCGGCCCGATTCCCAACGATACAATTTATACGTAAAGGAAAAGTTATGTTAAGAAAACCAAGGCTTCACAAGCGAGTTACAATTAAGGATGTTGCGCTGAAAGCAGGAGTCAGTATTGGCGCTGTTTCAAGAGTTCTACACGGTCGGGCGTCGACGATCCGGGTTTCAGAGCCTACTGCCGAAATCATTCGACAAGCCGCAGCTGATCTGCAATATAAGCTGAATCGCAGTCCTCAGTCACTTCGGGGCGGACGATCAAGGTCTCTGACGATCGCGGCTCCGTTCGAGGTTTCTTTGACTTCAAGTACCTATTTCGCCTCACTGATCGAAGGCATCATTTCACATGCCGGAGACAAGGGATACACGGTTTGCATGTACAAGGGTTCAATGTCAGAATCCATCAAGTTCGAAGATTCAAAAGGAAAATTCGATGGCGTGATTTGGCTTGGTGCGCCAAAAGATCTTGTCGAAGAAGAAGCAGCTCGAATTGCGGGAATGCCTCAAGTTGGCATTCACTTGGTCGACGCGGACGTTCCCGAGACGATCTTGAATGTAAAGGCTGATGAAGTTCAAGCGGTGATCAACTATGTAGGTCATCTCCGAGTGAACGATGTTTCCAAAATAGGTTTGTTTGCAAAATCAGATGGAGCGAACGGATTGTTGAATGAATCAAAGCTTAAGGATCTTTGTAAACGGCTAGCAATTGAGTTCTTTACCTACAAATCAAAACAGGAGATTCCCGCTCTCATTCAGAAATCTACCATTGAAGCGGCAATTGTTTGGGAGCTAGCCGACCCTGGAAGTGTTACTGAATTAGTTAATGCCAATGCAAAAGGAGCGCGAAAAGTAAGCGTTTCTGCAATAGTGACCGATCTAGAATTGGCTCGGTCAAGCGTTGCTGGAAAACATTTTGCCCTTCCATTAAATGAAATGGCTAAGGCTGCGGTTGATTTGCTGATCTCGAAGATTGAGAATCCTCAGGCAATAACCTCAAGTGTGGCTTTGACAATCCCGAGTCCAGTCTAACGGTCAATTAACCTTGCGCCCGGTCCCTTTATGGGTCGGGCGTCATGCTTTGTGACTTGCAACTTCAGCGAAGGTCACACTTCCTTTCGATATACTATCCTTAGATGCCAGCAATCGAAATTGTCGAAGGTGGCAAAGTATTTGAATCAATCGCCAATGAATGGGATCGATTTTATCGAGAATCCTCATTTGCGTCGCCGTTTCAATCACGCCTTTGGCTGAACCATTGGGTCACAACATTTGCAAATGGCGCCAATTTGAGAACGATCGTAGTCCGAGAAGGATCAGATGTTGTTGGAATATATCCCCTCATCCAATGCCTATCGCCTTGGAAGGCTTTGAGGCCAGCAGGAGTCGGTCCCAGCGACTACTTAGCTCCACTTGTGGCTGATGACTCGAAATCTGCACTTGATTCAATCCATAGTGCTATTGGCGACCTGTCAAAGCATTATTTGGTTGATTTGCATCAAATTCCAAGCGACCACCCATTCGTAACTGGTTTTGCAAACGATCAGTTGATTGAACAGGCAAAGTGCTTGATTCTTGACCTCCCCAGCAGTTACAACGAATATGTAGCCAGCCTGAGCAAGAGTTTGAGATACGATGTTCGCCGCCTCGAAGGCAAAGCCCTCAAAGAACGCGGCGCTAAGGTCGAATGGGTTACCCATGAAACGGCAAGTGAGTTTGCCGATCAGTTCTTTGAGCTCCATAAAGCCAGATGGAAGTCCCGAGGCCTCCCCGGAGCATTCTTTGGGAAAAACGAAACCTTCCAGCGGACATGGATGATTGAAGGAGTTCGGACAGGAGCCGTCATCATGAATCGACTCACATGTGAAGGTCGTTCAGTCGGGAGCATATACGCAATGAGGCATGGCGTAACATGCTATTTCTATCAAGCCGGAATGGATCCTTCCGCCTCGTCATTGTCTCCTGGCACCATATTGGTATCCAAAATGATTGAGCGAGCCATTGACCTTGGGTGCACAACCTTTGATTTCATGC
Organism: Armatimonadota bacterium; assembly: GCA_043760685.1. GTDB lineage: Bacteria > Armatimonadota > Fimbriimonadia > Fimbriimonadales > Fimbriimonadaceae > Fimbriimonas. The sequence continues at coordinate 3,935 of JAYUOQ010000115.1, forward strand.
GTGGCGACGAACCCTACAAACGTCGCTGGAAGCCAAATCGAGAACGGTTCAACTCACGCATCCTAATGCCCCAACAAAACGTAGTAGGTAGGACAGGTAAGTGGTGGAACAATACCGCTTGGCGGGTAGAGTTGAAAGTACGGGAGCGACTTGAAGGCAAGAGCCTGCGCCCGTCGAAGGCACCAAATCAAAACTCATAATGTTAAACTTAGATAACGACCGATGAAAAAAATTGCCATCATCGTTCCAGCATTCAACGAAGCCGAGCGCATCGCAGATGTTCTTCGGGCGATCAAGGGTGCGTCTCACATCCATGAAATCATCGTGGTTAATGACGCGAGTTCGGACAATACTTCCGCAGAAGCCCGTAAAATCGAAGGGGTTCACGTCATTGATTTGGTGAAAAATCTGGGCAAAGGTGGCGCGATGGTTGCCGGAGTCGCTTCATCGACTGCTCAAATCGTTGTCTTTGTTGATGCCGACTTGGCGGGCCTAAGATCAGAGCATATTGATCAGATAACATTGCCTCTGCTCAAAGATGAATGCGATATGTGCGTTGGAATCTTTCGTGGCGGAAAAATTCGCAGTAACGCAGCAATGGCAGTGACTCCTTGGCTCAGCGGTCAACGCGCCATTCGACGGGAGCTATTTGATGCCATTCCTTATCTAGGTGAGCTTCGATACGGAGTCGAAGTTGCGATCACGAACGAAGTCCGAAAAAAGAAATCGCGCGTCAAGCGGGTTTACCTTCGAGGTGTAAGCAACTGTACCAAGGAAGAAAAATTCGGAATCGTAAAGGGTGTTCAGGCTCGAACAAAAATGTATCGGGAAATCCGAGAAGCAATGGTCCGGAGCCGAAAGAAGAACCGAAGTCAGGGCAGCAAATTCCTCGATAGGAAAATGCCGACATGGCTAGACAAGGAAGTTCCGAAGATCACGAAGAAAAAGAAAAATGATTCTGACAAAGATGATCGATTTCTTGGTGGTTAGGGTTTCTTGTTCAAAACCGATTGAATATCTTTCTCAAATTCGGTGACGTTATCCGCATCGAATCCAAGCCACATTCCAATAATCTTTGCATTCTTGTCGACCATCACAAATGATGGAGTAGTGGTCGTTATCTTGGCAATTTCTAGCCCCTTCGGATCAAAAAATCCAGAAGCCGCGCTTCCTTTAGAAACGGTTACTTTGCGAAAGCCAGACCCGGGAGCTTTAAGCCACGGCATTAAGTTTCCAGAAGTTGCTTCCGATGGATCCACAAAAACGAACATCGTGTTTCCATCCAAATTGAACTGACTTACGTCGTTGGCTGCCTCGAACTTCGACCAATCAAACTTCATTCCCGTTTCTAAGTTGATTAAGTCCGGAGAGATTCGATGGCCAACAAATCCTTCTTTTGGTTCGACCCTAAAGCTTTCAAGCGGGATTTCATCGACCAACTCAAAGCTCTTCACAACGTAACTGATTCCGCTTGGAACAATAAATTGCACCGGGACGCCTTTGTCGGTTATTTCGAGCTTAAACGTTTGTGGTCCTTCAGCACCCTGAACCGTTTTGGTGTACCGCTCAATGGTGCCTTTTTTGTTTTCCAGAGCCCATGGTTGTTCGGGAATTAGATTCACCGGTGGGTTTGCCACCGCAGGGCCAGCTTCCAATAAGGTTGTAGGAACAATTTTGCCGGTTCCCGGATAGACCTTCCCATCCCATGGCAGGTGATCATATACCTTTTCGCTATACAGTGATTCAAAGTGCCCGTCTACTTCGTTCAAGGCGACGACAAAGTCATCGGAACTGACGAGTATCCGGTTTGGTTTCGAATAAAGCACATTGATAACAATGTCCTTTTCGCCGTCCTCTTTGACGACGTATTGAGACTTCAGGGCCTTGAGACCAGACATTTGGGCATTAAGAATCTCAATCCCGGTCTTTTGTTTGCATCCTGCAAGCAAAAGTAACGTTGCGACAAGCATTATTGATTTCCCTTTTAGTGCCAGCTTCATCTGGTGATAGAAGTATGCCCGTTTTGTCGATCCAAAATGGTATCAAGTGCATTCTGAGCCAATTCTTCTGGCCCTTTTTCGGCGTCGAGAATAACAAATCGGTTCGGCTCATTTCTTGCTAATTCAAGAAATCCGTTTCGAACTTTACGATGAAATTCCAATGGCTCTCGATCCAATCTGTTCACATCCCTGCGTTTCTTATCGGGTCCAAAAAGCGTTTTCTCAGATATGTCCAGCCTTTCTAGTCCGATTTTAGGATCCAAATCAAAGAGCAATGTAAGATCAGGGGTGAGTCCTTTGGTCGCGAACTGGTTGCCTGCCTTCAGAAAGTTGAGGTCCAACCCGCGCCCGTAGCCTTGATAGACAATCGTAGAATCGGCATGTCGGTCGCAGAGAACTACGGAGCCCTCTTTTAGGGCTGGAACCACAATCGTTTGAACGTGATTGGCTCTGTCGGCTAAAAAGAGCAGAAGCTCGGTCTCTGCCGACACTTCACCCTCTTCAAGGAGCATCTGCCGAATACGCTTACCAAGTGGACCTCCGCCAGGTTCGCGAGTGGTGACAACATGATGTCCAAGTTCGGTTAGTTTTGAGGCAATGAACTTCAGCGCCGTACTTTTTCCCGCACCCTCCGGACCCTCAAAAGTTACGAACATTCGAATAAGCGTACCATTCGGAACTCAAAGCAAAAGCTAAAATGTTATTGAGATACACGGATGAAATTTTTAGCTTATTTGTTGACCCTAATCCTGGCTACTGGACTCCTCAGCGGTTGCAACAAAGAAGAATACTCAAATAGTCCGGCCAACGAGGCAGCGGGTAACTCAGAATCAAAAAGTGCCAATTTTCGGGGAGCCGAACCCCTCCAAAAGGATATTTGCTTTGAATCGCAAGGAAATCGAGTCCCCATCATCATGTTCCACGACCTAATTCCGGTGCGGGATAGGAAAAGCCTTTGGTATGATTGCTCGCTCGAAGAATTTTCCCAAATGATGGATGCCATCGATCTTGATGGCAGAACCGTAATTTCTCTGAATGATCTCTACGAGCATCTGACGAACGGCAAACAAGTGCCCGAAAAATCAATCGTTCTCACCTTCGATGACAACTACCAAAGTTTCTACGACCTTGCCTGGCCGATTATCCAAAAGTACAAACATCCCGTAACCATGTTTGTCCACACTGGCTTCGTTGGAAAAACCGAGGGTCGAGCAAAAATGAGTTGGGAGACTCTCAAAGAGTTGGTCAAGAGTCCTCTCTTTACCGTGGGAGGACATACGATCAACCACTATCTCGATCTGAAGGATCGAGACCTGAATACTCAGAGAGATGAGTTAACTATTTCCAAGGAGGAGCTAGAAACGAAACTTGACATCAAGGTCGACTACTTGGCATATCCAAACGGTAGCAACGGGGAAGACACTCAAATTCTCGCCCAAGAAGCCGGATACAAAATGGCTTTCACCATTGTAAATACTCCGGCCGAGGAATCGCCGAACATCTTCTCAGTCGGACGATATGTTCATACCAAATATACGGAGGCTCTCATTGATGCCGAAAAGGCTAAAGTTGGCGCACCATCCGAGGTGATGCGAAAGGAGTGGAAGAAAGACTCTTTGGTCCGTTATGAATCGGGGATTTACGCTGGAGTCCCGCTCAAAATGGTGTTTGGCGGTCACCCCAGCACGGCATTTAGCAAGAGTGGTCGGCAACCAGTAAAGGAATTCGTCACCGAAGGTAACGCGGTTGCGGGCATCAACGGTGGGTTCTTTGCCATGGCAGCGATAGACTCCAAGGATCCTGGGATGGTTGGACCGGTAAAGACCGCTGAAGCGTCCCAAATAACCCCCGATATCGCTCCCGAACGATGGCCAAAAATTAATGATCGCCCGTTGGTTATCTGGAGCGACAATGAGTTTGCTTTACTGCCCTATATCCCGTCCCAAATGAATAAGGAAGAACAGTATCAGTACTTCATGAAAGACTACACCGACTGCTTTATGGGCGGAGTCTGGTTGGTACACAAAGGTCAAGCGCGACCAGCAGAGGATCAAAGCATATATGGAGCTAAGGATATCCAGGATGCCCGCCGCCGAGCTTTTATTGGCGTCACCGTCGAAGGGGAGTTCGTGGCGGGTACAGCCACCGATTCGATCTCATCGGCACGGTTGGCCGAGGCCATTGCCGAGGCAGGCATCGAAGAAGCAGTTCTAATCGACTCCGGATTCTCCACTTCGCTGGTCTTTAACGACAAGATCAAAGCGACCGGACACTCAAACAAAGAACATCCAAGCCGCCCTGTCCCTCACGCAATCGTCATTCGTGGAAAACTTGATGTTTCGACTGATGATGACGTGGATCTTTCGACTGCTACATCCCTCGAACCAGGCAAAAAATCGTCTAGGAAACGAAAGCAGTAGGCGTATCTGCTTCCCCTCTCCTGTCTCTTTGGATGAGAGGAACGAAGATCCCAGAGGGGGCAGGGGGTGAGGGCGCATTTCATTTTAATTACTTGCTAAATAGACACCATGGAAATCCTCTCCCTCGACTTCCCAAAACCATCCTCGTCATCGTCGGGAATATTGTGATGGGACATATCCAAGTGAACCCGATGGATCAAGCTGCTCCCTTGGGGGAGCTGGATTGTCGAGCCCTAGCGAAGACAAGACTGAGGGGGTGCTCTACCTAGGCCTATGGAAATCCTCAGCCTCGAACGCCCTCAAACCATTCTCGTGATCGAAGACAAGCTCTCGTTTGCGCATCGCTTAATAGCGTGGCTCGAACAAAAGGGGCACACCGTTTACGGTTACGCTGGTGTGACGAGCGTCGAAAACGCCACCCTCGCCGGTATTAATCCACTCACTAACACCACAACACTAGATATCGATTTGTCGAAGATCGATATCTGTTTCTTAGACCATTACTTCGAAGGTCGTGCCTTCACCGGTACAACGCTAACCAAAATCCTTGTCCCTATTGGAATCAAAGTGTGTGGCATGAGTTCGGTCGACGACGCCAACCAGTCGATGATGAGAGTTGGCGCTGTATGCGCCTATCAAAAAGACATCCTTGCCAGGATGTTGAAGTCCTAGGAAGCCTTAATCTTGTACTTCAACTGAACTAAGCATTTTGAGTGGTGGGCATAGAGCGAATATTCAAGGGTGGCTGGTTTAAGTACCACACCGGCGAGGAGGGCGCGATCAAGTGCAGATTCTTTTCCACGTTGAGCGAGTAAGGTGTTACAATTCGAGTGTGGTTGCACCTCGTTGCCTATCCCTGCATAAGCTCGGAGCTTCGCACGTGGTCGCTTTTGGCTGCTTCGCAGCTCTAGGCCACCCCTTATTTATAGGGTGTAAAATTACCCCGACCACAACGTGGCTCGCCGTGAAGTATGAGCTTGCAAACAACTCCCAAACGATGGGACGACAAGGTTGGACTCTCGGGACAGAAGCGTCTAAAAGCGCTCGAGATCTCACTTACAAACTCCTTTTGCTGAATGGTAATGGGGGAGGCGGCTAACGTTGCTTCTGGCGACTAGCTTGATTATTTCCTGGTACGGTGCACAAAGCACCGTGCCTTTGGTGCTCTTCTTTTCAGCGCCTGGGGAAAAGATCAAATACGATTTAGCATACAAGTCCGCATCTCAGTTGTCGGCAACCAAATCAGTCCAAGTTGTTAACAATGGGGACTGTATCGTTAAGCTAGGCTCAAATGCGTTTGCATATTTTTCGAAAACGGTTCCGAGTCTCAAGGAGATCAGAGCTCGTGCATTTCTATACGACATTGTAGAAAGGAATGGTTTAGCAAAGCCAATAGGGTTTTCGGAAATTGAGCAGTCAGAATTCTCCGAAATACTTGAGCCTTTTTGGTGGCAATATTCGGAGTTTGGATCAAATGGTACATCAAAATTTTCTATCGAAGTAAGTCTGGAAACTACGATCAAAGTTGGCTCTTCAATTAATGTGGTGAACTTTGGACCACATCAAGTTAGCCCTGAGCCATTGACGAAGTCACTCAGTCAAGCTCCATTAGTTTTTAAACGGACACCAGAGGATGCACAGAAATTTCGCATGGAGCATTTGATTTCAAATTCAGGAAAACCCTATTCTGTCTGGACAAACTTAAAGATTTCTCATGAGATTGAATTTGAATTGGTGAAAGAAGCAAATGACCTATTTAAGCCGTATATAAAGGATCAAATGAATATTCTTGAAGCTAAGCTTGATCATATTCTTGAATCTGATTCTAAGTTCGCAGAGTTAAAGAGTCGCAGAGGATCTAGGTCAGTTGATGAATTAAGGCAAATATCACCCGCAGGCTATCAGAATGTGTTGTCAGTTATTATTTCGTCTGGGCCTCCTGGAAATACTGGTTCAGATGCTGCTCGAGTTGATGTCGAGAAAGGTACCTTGTCTCACAGGTACGATCTGCACATGCTTTGTTTCACTGAAAAAGGAAGGATACTAACGTTTTCCCTGACGAAACTCTGAATGTTGGTAGCTAATAATTTGCCTTCTGGGCTAGCCACTGACGAGTCACTAGCATGAGCTGGTTAAACGCCTAATCAGGGGTGGCCTGTTTAAGCGACCATGTGCGAAGCTCCGAGCTTAAGCAGGGACAGACTTACAATCACCAATGACCATGCTGACCAGTTAAAAACTCCCTCCTGAAGCCAGCAGGAAAGTTCAATCGCGAGTTTCAAAACACTCCAAGCAATACTTATTGCCGCCCCACCTCGAACGGCTGCACCCGTCTCAAGCAGAGCAATCATCCGCGCCAGCCCAACAATCCCGTCTCGCAAAACCTTGCCTTCAATCCCCAATGTGTGCCTGCCAAATCTTCAGCCTTTTCCAAGAAATCGTCAAACAATTGAACAAATATAGAAATAAAGCGTATTGGAGAGTATAATAACGCAAAAGTGTTCTCCCAATCATCATTTTCGAGCGCTGAGAAAAGTGCTACAAAAAATGATATTTTCCGAATTTAGGTTCAATTCTTTACAAAAATGCCTAATTCTAATGTACCAATGACCAAAATCTCCTCCGAAGATAAGAAGATCTGCGACCTATTCGCCATTGCCATCGCCATCGCCATCATTTTGAGCCCTGTCCATTTCGCCTCTTACTGAGCCCAGAAATGCCGTGCTACAGTTTTTTCACTTTTTCCGTTTCCAAACTCAAAATCTTATAAAAATGACAAAATTCGACCACCATCAAACCCATTCTCGCCCTCGCCCCCATTTTGAGCCATGTGCCCTGAGCTTTGAGCCCTGCCCATTGGAGCTACATTTTTTATCCATTCCAGAATTTAGGTTCAATTCTTTACCAAACCAGTTTGCCTTCACCCTTCACCAGCTCCTCAATTCCAACCTTCGAGTTCACATCCCATTTCTACAATTCCCCAGGAACGGCCCCAATGGGGTGGCTATACCCTTAGCCCAGTCAGAATGGCTTTTGGAGCCCCAGCGACAAACAGCCATGAAGGGCTGGGTAAGAAACGGAAACTGTCCGAGTCCACGGTCGCTCCAGGCCGCCGACGAACATCAATTGCTATGTGAGCGACCCTTCTTGAAAATCCGAAGTAGTACCTCCTTGCCATCGCCCAGTCTTATCACTACTTGGCTCTACAAGATGACAGCTGACAGCTTCTTCACCCAAGGACTACAAAATAAAAATTTTAATAGTTTTGCCCTTGCCCTCGCCCTCCACAAAACTAAAAGCTTTTGAAAAAAATAAGAATGCAGACTCAATTCTTTACCAACTTGTCCGCCGGCCTGTCCGTCGTAGCGCGAAGACGGAAGTGCCCCTGCCCGCCGTAGTGCCCTGACGAAGAAGGATTGACGAAGAACGATTGACGAAGGAGGAACCCATGATTTCCGACTCAGCCGATGGAGTCTCAGCTCCATCCCGTTGCGGGACGGAGTCTCAACTTCATCCCGTTTCGGGACTACCAACTCCTAACTTTTCGCCCTTAGCCTCGCCCTCAAATCGCGACCAAAAGTCGTCGATCCATGCTCTTTGAAAACTGAATAGCCAAAACCTAGCTTGCCTTAATCTTATACTTCAGCTGGACCAATCCGCTGTCGTAAGACTCAGCCGCTAATAACTCAAGTCGTGTGCTCGGAATACTCGTTGGGAAAAGGGGTACGCCTTTGCCAAGCAAAACGGGGTGAACGGATACGACAACCTCTTCCACAAGGTGAGCGTTGAGGTAACTGGCAACCAGTTCGCCACCACCAACCAACCAAGACCGCTTGACGCCCTGTTCTTTCAGCAACTCCTCAAGAGAAGGTAGTGAGCCATTGAAGTAAGCCGTATTCGGTGTGGTGATCTCAAGCTTTTCACTTCGGGTAACAACCATAGTTCGCTTGTCGTGGTATGGCCAGCGCCCCATTCGCTGGAGAACGCTGTAAGTGCCACGACCCATTATTAAGGTGTCAATCGTCGAATAGAATTCATCGAACCCATAGTCGGCATCGGTGAAAAGCCATGAAACATCATCATCGGGACCAGCAATGTATCCGTCTAAACTAGTGGCGATGAAGAGGGTTGTCAGCACGCTATAAAGGTACCTCAGGGCGCGTTGTTTGCTGAGTTTTTGGTGGCAGGATGATAGTTAAGATAAATCTCATTCGGTGGACGTTGGTTCGGCAATATCCAGAACACAACCAATGACACAACCAAAAGCAGGAATACGATCCATGGGAACGGAGTATTGGGTCTTGGTTTCGCCATATTGTGAAGAATACCGCTTAAGGATTGAGTCGCAAAGTCACGATACGATATTCGAGAGGTTTGCCAAAGAAGGAAGCCAAAGAGATCGAAGAATGAACGTGAGATACTTGGCGAGATATCTGCATGCTTCCCCATGCGCCTTCGCGGCTTGATCCTGGGTGTTCGCAATCGGCGCTTGCTTGCATTGTCGCCTTCAGCCATTCTGTCAACAATTCGGGAATCTCGGCAACCTCAAATGTTAGATCGAAAATAATATTGCCCATCCTGCCAAACTCCAAATTAAACATATTCGCCTTCCGATTCTTGCCATGCATTGTGCGCCTTAAATCATGAATCTGAAACGTGGTTCTATTCGCTCGAAATTCGGCAAGGCACCCACAAAGTTTCTTTTGATAAGCCTGGACCCTCTTGGAATCTGATTCTCTTGTTCTAAAAAAGGAAAAGCCAATTTCTCCAACAGCCATTTGCTCGAAGGAAATCGGATCAAATTCGATCACATCCCCTAACGTACGAAATTCGGCCGCTGTGAGCGGCGACTCATTAGTAAGGTGAATGATATTGTCAATTGTCCTTCGCAGGTTCGCGACCGCATGCAGGACACCAATGCCAAGGGGAATATTTGCGGCGATTGAATATAGGTGAACTTGTCCGCGAATCATTCTGATCTTAAGATTATTTGGAAGATCCAGGCGGCAAAGAC
>JAYUOQ010000116.1:0-4776 GCA_043760685.1 Armatimonadota bacterium
AAGGTTGGCTCGTAATTTGTGAGGTCCTTTTCGGTAATGAGTCCATCGCCTTTTCGCATTTCTTGAACGATTGCTTTTGCGGTTTCGCCTGCATAAAACCCTTGCGCACCTTGATCGCGAATGTTCGTAAGTGTCTTGGCGAGCTCGGGTTGTCGGAAGGTTTCTCCGCCTATATAGAACTGTCCGCTTCGTCCAAAAATGCGCCACGTGCCCGTAAACTGCTTGTTCTTCTCAGCCAAGTTCTTGAGGTCATCTGCCAATTGGGCACTTACCTTGAAGCCTTGACTTGCGAGTCGAACCGAAGGTTGGATCAGGTCCCTCCACGGAAGTTTGCCGTATTTCTGGTGGGCAGCATAGAATCGAGCGACTGTTCCCGGAACGCCAGAAGCGCGGTGTCCCAAGTATGAATCAGGCGTTGGCTCACCCTTTTTGTCGAGATACATTTCTCGAAACGCGGTGGCGGGTGCTATTTCTCGATAGTCTAGGGCAAAAGTTTCGCCTTTGGCCGACCGATAGACCATGAAGCCGCCTCCACCAATATTCCCGGCGGCGGGAAACGTGACCGCCAGAGCAAAGCCAGTGGCTACTGCGGCGTCAATTGCATTGCCACCTTTTTGGAGGATTTCGGCACCAATCTGGGAGGCAAGCAGTTGATCTGACACAACTGCGCCTTTTGGATATTGCTGAGTAGACCCGATTTGTCCGGCAACTAAGAGTGAAGTAATGATCATTTTCCGAGTACGTATTTGTCAAGCCAAGCAATCCAACGTGCCCACTGATCCATTAGGGTCTCCCTTGCGATTTGGCCATGATCTTCATAGGGATACATGTACAAGGCGGCTGGCTTGCCAATGCTTTCGAGAACGCTATACATCCGTACGGTATTGATCGGGTCGGTGCCAACGTTTTGGTCATCCATGCCAGCGTACATGAGTAATGCACCAGAGAGATGCTCGGCGTTTAGGATTGATGACATCGCCAAATAGGTGTCTTTGGCTTCAAAGATTGATCTCGTTTCGCTCTGAAAAGCCATAGGGGTCAAGGTTCGGTTATAGTTACCGGCACCGGCAATTCCGGCTTTAAAGAATGGAGTATGGACCATTGCATTGGCGGTACTGAATCCGCCGTAGCTATGACCGCCAATCGCTAATTTTGTCCGGTCGCAAAGTCCTCGGTTTTCTAGGGCATCGATTGTCGCAGCTAGACTGTTTCGTAGATCGTTGACGTAGAAATCGTTCATTCTTCCCTTTGGTCCTACAATTGGGCAATCGGGTTCAACAAATGCCCAGCCCCGTCTCAGAAGCAATGTTTTTGGACTTCCTCCCTGCGCTGGGAAGAGGTTCTTGTTTGGCACTCGGGCTTGCCTATCGTAAGCATCTTGAGATTCAAATTCGGAAGGATAGAACCAGAAGAATGCTGGAAGCTTGACTCCCTCGACTTGCCATTCTGGCATCGTCACTTTGACCCAAAACTTAAACCCGTCGGCACGGGTGACTTGGAATCGGTACCTTTTAGCGTTGGTTAAGTCAGGGGAAAGATCTTTGTTCCACGTGATTTGTTGTTGATTTTTTCCTTCAATCAAGAAGTTGTTGGAGACTTCGGTAGGAGATTGATGATCGATCAGCAGTCTAGTTCCCGTGGTATCGAGGATTCCGTCAATGGTTTCATAGGCGTTTTCTTTGCTTTGCCAAATTCGATCCGTCTTGTTGGAGCCGATATTATAGGAATCGAGGAATGGGCGAGGCGGATTCTTTTCGGTGTCGGTCCCGGTTTGGATTCCCCGCAACAGTATCGTTCCGGTCGAAGTGTCCAGGGTCATTGCTCCGAACGCATTGGGAGTTAAGACTGGCGAGCCAGGTGCTTTTTCCACTTCGGCGGGCTTCCAATTCCACAGAGCTTTCTTTGCGGTTATGTCCGCCAATGGCGCTTGATATTGGGTTATGGTTCCGGTTGCCGATTCGGTAAAGAAGATGGTTTTGGAGTCAGGCGAGAAGGTAAGACCTGAAAATCCTTGGTCGCTGCTACAGAGAACCTTTTCGTCTTCCTTTCTGAACGGAGCTACCCAACGGACAAGTTCTTCTTTGACTTGTTTCGCGGTTGCGCCTGCATTTTGTCCTGCCCTGCCACCGCCTTGACCACGCTGTTCGTCATCTTCACCACCCAATATGGTCGAGGTGGCTGGAGCTGCTGCATTTCGAACGAAAATCAGTCCATTGCCATCGGGTGCCCAGGTCATTTGTCGTCTTGGTTGGGTGGGAGGAGTTACGGGAGTAGCTCCGGCAACTGGCGGTGGAGTTTCACCACTCCTCAGCTTGGTCTCCGTCAGCATCGTGAGTGACTTACCGTTGGCATCCCAAATTTCTTCTTTACTACCAAAGTTTCCCGCAGGAACGATGTATGAAAATGGCTTTTGAACTGTCGTTACGCGGAAAACGTCGGCGTTTGGAGCAGCGTCGATCGACGAAATCATTGCCGGGGCTCCGACTGGCTCCATGGCATTGGTTGCGATGTCGACAGTGGCGAGTTGACCAGAGAGGAAGTAAGATAGGCGATTTTGATCGGTTTGATTTTGGAGCAAGGAACGATAGACTCGGAGGTTGTTTTTGTCTTTGTCAGTGACCTGTACTCGAGGTTGAGCGGGAACTTGCCCCGCTTTTGGCTCGGGTCCTCGGTTGACGGGAATGAATACAGCAACAACGTTTTTTGAATTGCCGACCCACTCGGGGGTTACTCGGGTTGCGAGAAGCGGTCGCGGGCTCAATTCCCAGGTTTTGTTTTTCGCCGCGTCATGTAAATAGATGGTCGATTGATCGTGGTTGTGGACGAGGAACATGAGGGTGGTTCCGTCGGGGGACCAGGTTGGGGCACTAACCCAGGTTCCTGTCGGAGACTTGATTTCTCTTTCCTTGAATGTTTTTGAATCGGTCAGGACAATGGATTCACCAGTTTGGTAGGACATCGTTCTAGCTCGGTTAGCGCGGGTATCGAACATCCAACCGCCGAAGTTTTCGTAAGGATTTGAGATGTCGCTGAGCATGACTTGGCCACGGGATTTGACCCGTGCGAACCAAGTTTTCGAGCTATTGAGATTGCTGAGGGTGAATTGAGTGTGACGAGGAAGGTCGAAATAGCTCGCGATTTCCTTTGGTGGCTTTAGATAGGATTCGGAGTCGATGGGGCTTTGGGCGAAGGCGCCGCTGGCAAGGAATAGGAGAGGAATGTTAAAAAATTTCATGGTGCCAGCATAACTCATTTTTTGTGAAGAAGGGGAAGATGAATTGTGCGAGTGCCTGTGCAGAGTGCCAACTTGAGGATGGTACTAGGGCAAAGCCCATCAAAGAAAATCAAAATGTCTGTCTCAAAACAGGCGTGGAACTTATTGAGCGATTCGTTCTCCGTTGCCTAAGGAGAGGACTCGCTGGATAGCTTCGTCAATCTGAAGATTGGTGTTGTCGAGGACGGGCAGGCCTTTGCTTTGGAATTCGAGCCACAGCGATTCGCCCAGAGATAGGACAAAGTGTTCGATATCTTTGGGATCAAAGCTTTTGTTGGTCCGGGTAAGGTTGCGGGCGAGGTTGGTTTGGATATCGGCCTTGAGGCAAACGACGACTCCACCCATGGAAAAGTCAAGAAACTCTTGAACCATTTCGGGTGAAGAGCAGTGTTCGGCGATGACGGCGAATCCGGCGTCAGAGTAGATTTTTGCAACTGAGCCAACGGCTTGATGGGCGAGTCGGAATTGGAGTTCGGTTTCTTCATCCCAACCTGAAGTCGGCTGTTTTAAGCCCTTGACGACAAGGGATCGGAAATAGTCAATATCGAAAAGGATGGACTTTTCGAAATGGTTAGCGAGCGCTCGGGCAGTCGTTGACTTACCCACGCCAGGCGCGCCAGAAATGAAAAATATTTGCCCTCGCTTCATCGTCGACTTCTGCCGAAGTATACTAAGGAAGTTACTGGCGGATCGTCCAATGGCAGGACAGCTGTTTTTGGTGCAGCTAATCTAGGTTCGAACCCTAGTCCGCCAGCCAGTTTTTATGAGCCGCATTCCGAAAGGAGTCGGCTCGTTTTGATTTTAATAGAACCCGTTTCGTTTGCTCATGAAGATAAGCATGGAGGCGGTTGCACCTGGTTCGGGGAGGCCCTTAGGGCCGGAAGTTATCGCTGAGAATGCGACTTTCCCCTTTGCATCGATCAGATAAATTGCCGGTTCGCCGTAGTCGCCAGCTTGATGGTTATGGCTTAGATACACGCCATAGCTTTTCGATACTTCAAGGTCGGTGTCGGACAGCATGGGAATCTTGATTTTGGATTCGGTGGCAAAGGCGGCGAGGTTATCGGGGGTATCGGCGGTAATGGCGAGGATTCCGAAACCGAGATCGTTCACGCTCCGACTAAAGTCTTGCCAGCTTACAATTGACTTCTTTGCACTCGGGCAGAAGGTGCCTCTGAAGAACAGAAGGACTGCGGGCTTGCCGTCGAAGCCTTCAAGCGTGTGTTCCACACCTTCGTGGTCCAGCAAGGTGAACTTTGGTGCTAGCTCACCGTTCCTGATCATGAGTCTATTTTACGCGTCTAAACGGGGATCTCAACTGTTTTACTCCTAACTGACCTGTTCAATCGTCCTTTCTCATTAGGATGTCAAGCACACCACCAACTCAAGATCCAATTTCAACGCCAATGGGACTCGGATCGGGTCCAAGTCAAGAAGAACGAACTCAGGCTATGCTGTCTTGGTTCTTATCAATCGTTGCGGGATTCATTCCGCCGCTAATC
>JAYUOQ010000117.1:0-1916 GCA_043760685.1 Armatimonadota bacterium
CCAACTTTGACCCAGGCTTCTGAGTCAAAGCCCAGAGCCGATCGTATTTCAAAACTATCGAACTCAATGCTACCATTTGAACTGTCCGACATTAAGGTCGGAAAGTCGAAGGACTACGCAACCGTCCAAATACCTCTCCAGCCAGGCGAGAAGATTTACGGTCTTGGCCTCCAAATGTCGGGCATGAACCGGCGAGGCAATGTCTATCACCTCCAAGTTGATCACTATGCTGAAGGAAGCGATCGACTTCACGCTCCAACCCCGATGTACGTGAGTAGCCTGGGGTATGCGGTCTTCTTCAATACATCTCGACCCATCAACGTTTATGCGGGGGTCGGGAACCAACTTAACGATCCTAAGATTCCTGGTTTTAGGGACCGTAATACCGATCGCAAGTGGGACGCCCAACCCGGTAGCGGTTGTGTTGAAGCCAGCGTTCAGGCACCAGGATTAGAAGTGTCGATCTTTGCTGGTTCGTCGGCAATGGAAGCCCTTCAGCGTTACACCTTGTATTGTGGTGGCGGAGCAATGCCGCCCATGTGGGCGATTGGCTTTTGGCATCGGACCCCATCATTGGCAACCGCTCAACAAGTTCTCTCCGAAGTGCAAGAGTTCGAGAAGCGCGGTTTTCCCCTCGATGTAATTGGACTTGAGCCAGGTTGGCAATCTCGATCATATCCCGGTTCAATGGAATGGAGCCCCGAGCGGTTCCCAGACGCGGCCGGTTTTGTGAATGCAATGACGAAGCAAGGCGTACACGTCAATCTTTGGGAGAATCCGTACGTTGCTCCGAAAACCGACTTCTTTAAGAAGCTCGGAACCGAGTTCGGATCGCACACCGTTTGGTTAGGTGCCGTTCCGGATATCTACTCTCCAACTGCCGCCAAGGTCGTCAAAGACTTCCATCGTGAGCATCACCTCGATCTTGGGGTCAGCGGCTACAAGATTGACGAAGTGGACGGTTTTGACTTTTGGCTTTGGCCCGATCACGCAACCTTCCCGTCGGGACTGGATGGTCTGCAAATGAGGCAGATCTACGGAGTCCTTTGGCAGAAGACCCTCGACCAGATGTTCAGAGCAAAAGGCGAGCGAACGTACGGTTTAGTTCGAGGTTCCAACGGTTCTGCAACCCGATTCCCATTTGCAATATACAGCGATACGTACGATCATCACCAATATGTAACTGCCCTCACCAATAGTTCTCTCGCCGGTGTCACTTGGTGTGCCGAAATTCGAAGTGCCGATACCGACGAAGAGTGGGTACGAAGGATGCAGTCAGCTTGCCTATCGCCCATTGCTCAGCTCAATGCCTGGGACAGCGGGAAGAAGCCTTGGAGCTATCCGAAAGTAGAAAACGAGATTCGTGAAGCCATGATGCTCCGCGAGTCACTGGCACCATACCTATATACTGCATTCGCTCAAGTCAACCTCGACGGTATTCCGCCGGTAAGGCCAATGTCGTTGGTGGATGGTGGGCAAGAAACCGATCAATACATGCTGGGCGATAACTTGCTCTTTGCCCCCATGTTTGCTGGCCAAAAATCCCGCAAAGTCCGGCTGCCGAAAGGGAAGTGGTACGACTACAGTTCAGGGCAACTGGTCGGTTCCAATGAACAAATCACTATTACTCCAAAGCTAAACGAGATTCCCCTCTATGTTCGGGGTGGCTCGTTTATTCCGACCAACCAACCAAGCCTTAAGGCAACCGTTGGTGGCGCGTACAGCTTCCGATGTTACGGTGAAGGCCCTTACGTTGGGCACGTCTACGAGGATGATGGCAAAACGTTTAACTATGAAAAAGGCAATTTCCTGTTGGCAAAATTGACCCTCAGTGGCGAATCAACGACCCTCAAAGTGGTCGACGGTAAATGGATTAATCTTGCAAGACCTCACACTTTGGTGATCGTAAAAGGACC
>JAYUOQ010000118.1:0-4748 GCA_043760685.1 Armatimonadota bacterium
AAACCGGGCGAAAGTGGGCTACTGGCTCTGGATTGGAACAACGGTAACCGGACGATTTTGGTAGACCCGCAACTCACCGGGTTGATTGTTGGGCAGACCCTGCATACGACGGCTGGGGACATTTACCGGACCCTTATCGAAGCTACGGCATTTGGATCAAGAAAGATTATCGAGCGGATCGAAGAATTTGGCGTTCCCGTAAAGGAGGTTGTCGTTTGTGGAGGAATCGGAGAAAAAAGCCCATTGGCAATGCAAATATATTCCGACATCTTTGGACGACCAATTCGAATCAGCCGATCTGCCCAGACATGTGCCCTTGGCTCAGCCGTCATGGCAGCAGTCGCCGCAGGGGCCTACGGATCAGTGCTCGATGCAGCTGACGCGATGACCGGTTACAAAGATATTTCCTATATGCCAAACTCCGAGTCAGTCCAAGTCTATAATCGGCTCTATGCCCTCTATTCGGACCTTCATGATTCCTTTGGTATTGCTGGTACTCGAAACGACCTGAGTAACGTAATGAAAGAACTTCTATCTATTCGACGCGAGGTGACGGCTTGAGCCTTCAAGTAATCCGAGAACAGGTTTGTTGGGCAAACCAAATGCTTCCGAAAACCGGACTGGTAACAATGCATTCTGGCAATGTCAGTGGCTACGATCCAGATTCGGGCAAAGTCGTGATCAAGCCAAGCGGGATGGACTATGAAGCCATTACGCCCGAGAACTTGGTTGAAGTAGACCTAAAAAGCGGAGATGTAAGACCGGGTCAAGCAAAGCCCAGCGTTGACCTGCCGCACCACATTTACATGTATCGTCACGATCCTTCAATCAGATCGGTAGTGCATACTCACAGCAACTATGCGACCGCATTCTCGGCATGCCAAAAGCCAATTCCATGCGTATTAACCGCAATCTCGGACGAGTTTGGCGGTGTGATCCCTTGCACTCCATACATCGACAATGAATTTGACCACATCGGCGAAGCAATTATGGAATTTCGTGGTCGCGGACCGGCGATTCTTTTGGGCAACCATGGAGTCTTCGCCTGGGGACCAAGTGTTGCCGCTGCACTTAAGGCTGCGGTGATGGTGGAAGATGTCGCCAAAACCGTGCACCTCGCTACCCAACTCGGAACCGTCATCCCCATCGACCAGAAGGAAGTCGATAAGTGGTGGAATCGATATCACACCACCTACGGGCAATAGTTAGTCTATTGATGCCGTTTCTTTCGGTCCCGGATGATAGAAGCGATCCTTCAAGTCATCGAGGATCGTATAAACCGCTGGGATTACGTAAAGGGTCAGGATCGTCGAAGTCGCAAGTCCACCCATAACCGCTGTCGCAAGTGGGACGTAAAGCTCAGACCCAGCCCCAATGCCTAATGCAAGGGGTGCCATTCCCAAAATGGCGCATAGACTCGTCATCAAAATCGGTCGCAACCGAGTTGGACCGGCCGTCAATATTGCCTCATTCCGCTCCATGCCCGACTCGCGCAACTGGTTCGTATAGGTCACCAAAAGAATGCCATTCTTAACCGAAATCCCTACCAACATCAGCAATCCAATAAAGGCAGTCAAACCAAACGCCCGATCGGTCAAGAACAACGCTAACACGAAGCCAATCGCACACAGCGGTACCGAAAAGAGAACAACAAGTGGGTAGATGAACGACTCAAATTGGGCAGCAAGCATCATATAGATCAAGGCAATGGCAAGCACAATCGCCAATCCGAGTCCGGCGTATTCCCGTTCTTTTTGAAGTTGCTGAACGCCCAACGAATAATACGTTCCGGGTGGCATTTCAACCCTCTTCAGTGCTTTCATGACGTCATCTTGTACTTCACTTTGCGATCGGTCCAAAATGTTTCCACCAACCGTGATGACTCGCTGTCGGTTCTGCCTCGCGATCTGGTTTGCTCCAAGTCCATATTCGGCGTGGGCGACCTGCCCCAACAAGATTGTCACCCCAGCATTTGATACGACTGGAAGGTTTTCAAGTTGCTCAACCGACTGCCGCATTTCACGAGGAACTTGAACGTAGATGGGATACTGAAAGCCTTTGTCTTGGAAGTAGCTCGAAATCTTTCCACTCGTGCTGCTTGAAATCACCGAAGCAATATCAGTAAACGAGACCCCAAGCATCGAAGCTTTTTGGCGATCAACTTTCCACTGAATTTCCGGGTTCGTATCTTGCGTGTTAAGGTCAACGTTTTGCAATCCGGGAACTTCGCTCATTGCCTTTTGAATGCTTTTCGCGGCAATCGTCATTTGTTCAAGGTCTTGTCCATAAACATCAATTCCAAATCCAGAGTTGTTGCCAAGGATCTGTTGGACAACGTCGAGCGGAGAAATCTGAGCCCGAACGCCCGGAATCGCTCCCATGCTCTTTTGGAGTCGCTTGATGACATCTCCAGTTGTTAACTTGCGATTCAGTTTCAGCTGAACAGCCGCCGAGCCGTCGCTTGGTCCTCCACCGCCTCCACCACGCAATCCTACACTTGCACCGGCACCCGAAACGAAGCTTTCAACATCGGGGTCTGCCGCCAATATTTTCTCCATCTGTTTGACAGTTTCATTGGTTACCGTCACCGGAGTTCCGATCGGCAATCGCAACCGAACGTTGACATTGCCACTGTCGCTTTGAGGAAAATTCTCTTTGCCAACAAGCGGCCAAAGCAATGCAGCACCAACTACACTTAGGCCGCCAATAAATAGAACGGCATTTCGACGTTTGATGGACCATTCCAGACCACGGCGATAAGAACTATCCATGCGATGGAGAACCCTTCCCGCCCAGTCCATCATCCTTGTAACCACCGTAATGCGCTTATGTGGGTGGTTTTCTGGATCAGCTTCCTCAAGAACTTCTTCTTCGCTGATCATCCGTGAAGTTAGCATCGGAACAATGCTGGTTGCGTCAAGCAATGAAATTGCGAGTGAAAAGATGATAACAAGGGCGAATTGGGTGAAAATTTGACCAGATTGACCTTTGATCAACAGCAACGGAATAAACACGATCATGATCGTGAATGTGGACGCGAAGACCGCCGATAGAATTTCTTGTGTTCCTGAAATCGCGGCTTGAACCCGGTTTTCCTTACCTCGTTCAATATGCCGATAGATATTTTCAAGGACAACGATGGCATCATCTACGATGAGACCCGATGCCAGCGCCAAGCCACTGAGTGAAATCGTATTGAGCGTAAATCCACAGAAGTAAAGCAGAGTGAAAGTCGAAACAATTGAGATTGGAATCGAAAGGGCAACCACGAATGTGCTCTTCAGATTCCGGAGGAAGAACGTAATAACAAGGACCGCGAGTACCGCACCAATAATCGCCGTATGCTTCAGGTCTTCAACTGAATTCGTAATAAATCTGGCTTGGTTATAAACTTTTCCAAAGTGCAAACTTGGGTCACGTTGCTCAATGTCAGCCAACACTTTTTCAACCTTATCCGAGGTTTCGACTGTGTTGGCGTCGCTCTGTTTGGTGATGTTCATCATCACCGCAGGCTCACCATTGAGGCGAGTGTACGAAAGGACGTCCTGGCTCGCGTCGCGAACATTCGCAACTTCAGTTAGTGTCACCAGATTGCCGTTAAAGTTTCCAATTGGCATCTGCCGAAGCTCATCAATGCTCTTGAAGTAGCCAATTGACCTCAAGCTGTATTGAGTCTTTCCTTGAATTGCCGTCCCGGCCGGAAGACTAATATTCTCTTGGCTGATCTTTGTCGATAATTCCGCAATAGAAATCTTGCGAGTTTTGAGCTTCTCAGGGTCAACCTCAACGATGATCGCACGGTCTTGCCCTCCGGAGATGTTGATTGCCGCAACTCCGCCCGCAGCTTCTATCTGAGGGCTGATTTCGTTAATGAGCCGAGTTCGTAGCTTAATAAGATCATTGCCTTCAGCTGTGACACCATACAGCAATATTGGAGTCGTCGAAGGGTCGAACTTAAAGACCGAAGGAGGCGAGATATTCGGATCGTTGGGGAATCGTCCTTGAGCCCGCTGGACCATCTGCATAACGTCGATGGTTGCCTTGTCGACATCAACTCCATAATCGAGCTGAACTCGAACAAAGCAACTGCCTTGAGACGAATTTGATGAGATCATATAGAGTCCCTTCAAAGATCCAACTGCTTGCTCGATTGGTCTCGTAATTTGAGACTCCATTTCTTCGGGTGAAGTGTTGGGCCAGTTCACGTTTACTGCGACGATTGGAACATCAATTTTTGGAAGCAAATCGATAGTTAGTCGTTGCAAGCAGATGAAGCCTAGTACGACCAGGCTCAGTATTCGCATCGTAACTGCGACCGGACGAGTTACCGCAAACTTGGCGAGATTCACGGCTTTCCTTTTCCTTCGCTCTTTCCGTCGCCGCGGGCTTTACTTTTGCCGGCTTCTTTCGGATCAACTACCTTTACTTCTTTGCCATCCTTGAGGGCATCGTAGGTCAGAGTAACCACTTTTTCACCAGCTGTGATTCCCTCGATAACCTCAACGACTTTTTCGTCTGAAACTCCAAGTTTTACGAGCCTCATTTCAATTTTGTTGTCTTGGTATGGAGTTACAGGTTACAACGTTTACCAAAACGGAGTTTTGAAAACAACTATTTCTGCTACTTCATTGTCAGTTTCTGGTTTAACAGCATCGACTGCTTACAGTTTTAATGTAAAAGCCAAAGATTCTGCTGGGAATTTGTCAGCATCAAGCAATACTGTAAATGTAACAACGCTTACTCCGCCA
>JAYUOQ010000119.1:0-1912 GCA_043760685.1 Armatimonadota bacterium
CCCGACGGAAAGCCGTTGTTTACTGCTTGGACGGCAGTTGGTCTCATGGTTTTCTTTGCACTATGCGCTCAATGCTTTTCGACGCTGGCCACGGTACGACGGGAGACAAACTCCAGAAAGTGGCCATGGATTATGTTCGGTTATATGACTGCCTTTGCCTACATTGGCGCCCTGATTGTCCGAGGCTTGGCAATAATGTTTGGCGGAGCTTAAGGCTCGATGTATCCGGCGATTTCGTCAAGGTCTTCTTCAACAGTAGAGATCTTTGAATGTCGAGGCATTGGTCGTTCGATTTCTTCGGATGCTTGGGCTTTTTCTGCAAGCCGAAGGGCTTGGTACCGCTCTTCCGCGCCCGGTGATACCGGCCAAACCGTATTTTCGGCCCAATAGCTTTCTAGGAATTCGCTCCATACTCGGTCATAGATTGAGATGGTCTGATCGGCAAGGTGGGACCATTTAAAGTCTTCTTCGAGCCGAACCTGAGCTTTCTGAGCCATTTCTTCGCTCTTTTTGGGGTTATTGAGTGCTTCTCTAATTGCCCAAGCCAAGGATGATGGGTCATTGGCAAAACTCGTTAGCCCAGTTTCCTCGTGCAACACAACTTCTTTCAATCCTCCAGCGTCCGACGAGACTACTGGAATACCGGCAGCCATTCCTTCCAGGGCAACAATGCCAAAAGGCTCGTACAAGCTAGGGAAAACAGCAACATCGGCACACCTATAAAGTTCATGCAAAGCGCGATTGGCTTTGAATCCCGCAAAGACAACTCGATCTGATAGCCCGGCCCAATCGACGAATTTTTCGAATCGCTCTCGGTGACCGCCGCCAACAATGAGGAACTTCGTCTTTGGCTGGTCGGCAAGGATCACGTGGGCGGCATTGAGGAGGACTTGAATTCCTTTTTCTCGCACAAATCTTCCTACATAGATGACAATTTTCTCGTCGGGTTCGGCATATTGATTTCTTAATGCGTCTCGTTCCGCCGCTGGCCACTCAAATTGAAATTTCTTGGCATTGACCCCGTTATAGACTACGTCGACTTTGTCATAAGGGCAATTAAATAGCCTAACGGCTTCTCCATGCATGAATTCTGAGCAGACAATGAGTCGCCATGCCTCGTAGGTTAACCAATATTCTTGTTCAGCGATGTATCGGCTAGTTTCGCTGAAAATGCCGCCATGACGCCCCCATTCGGTTGCATGCAGAGTGGCAACGATGGGCAATTTGTACTCATATTTGAGTGTGCGAGCGGCATCAAGGGAGAGCCAATCGTGGGCATGGAAGACGGTCGGTTGTCCACCGTGTCGCCAATCTTCGAGAAGTTTTCTGACTCTTCGCTCGGTAGCTAGATTAAGAAGCTGGATTTCGTGTACGAAATCATTTGGTGTTTCGAGCAGGTGTACTCGGTGAACATTCACTCCGCTGGGTTCGACTTCTTCGTCGGGTGCCAAAGGAGTCGCCTTGGTGATTACATGGACATCCACGCCCTTTTTGACCAGCTCTTGGCTTAGTTCGTAAACGTGCGGACTGATGCCTCCCACAATTCGAGGTGGGTATTCCCAAGAAAGCATCATTACGCGCATGGTCTTTATCCTATCTTATTTGAGCCTCAAAACGCTGTTTGAAGACTAACCCTCCGCAAAGGTATCGTCTTCGCCTGGCTTCATTCCGTAAATCAGTTTTACGGTCATGATCCCGGTTTCGAGGTCAATATCCGTAACAAAGTTGTCGACAAGGGGAATTCTGATGCCTGCGACTAAAACTACTTCGTGGGCTGGATAGTCCTCGATGTCTTCAACCAGACCTAGTTCTTCGCCTTGCGCGGTAACCACTTTGAGTCCAATTAAGTCTTCAAGCAAGAATTCATCTTCTTCAAGTTCGGGCTCGCCTTCCGCTTCAAGGATTTTCCATT
>JAYUOQ010000120.1:0-1905 GCA_043760685.1 Armatimonadota bacterium
CCGCCCGAGATGCGCTGGCTGGTGATGTACAACAAGTACTACATCCAGACCCTGATGGGCGACGATGGCTGGAATTGGAAATGAAATAAGAAGCTACGCTGCCTTTGCTTCGCTCTTCGGGACGAGAACTTCGCTCCTCGGTGCCAATTTTTGAATAATCCTCATTCGCCATGGAACCTCCACAAATTTATGGCAAAGTGCTGCCAGTCCGAACGAAGTAGCGATTGCTAGAATCGCAAACAACGGCGGCAATTCTTGTTTGAGATAACCAAGCGGACCAAAAATCTTTGCCCCAAGCAAGAAAGCTCCGAGAACTGGGCAATGCAATAGGTAAAGCGAGTAGCTTGTTTCACCCAAATAGAGGAACTTTGGAGTCTGTAAAAACTTGAGTGATATCGGCGAAGTGTACGAAAGTAAAATTGCACCGCTAAACACAATCGCAGGAATTCCGTGGAACCGGCTCATGATTGGAAAAGTCAAGTTGAGACCCAGATACGAACCGACAAGGAGTGCGAAAATCCATCGACTATTATTGCGAAGATACGACAAAGTTTGCTGTGGCAAATTTCTGGCGAGATTGAAGGTCAAAATGCCAAGCGCGAACTCAAGTACACAAAAATAGGGAGAGGAGTGCAAGAATTCAAAAGCCCCGAAAAATGGTTCAATTCCAGGTCTTGGCGAAAATACATCAAATGAAGCCGCTGCTCCAACCATAAGCCCAACCAAAGCGATCCAAAGTGAAATGATCGACCGAATACTCAGCTTGGAAAATGGACGTAGAAGGAACGGAAAGCAAAGATAGAAGAAGAATTCAGTTTCGATGGACCACGTCGGTGCATTCCACGCAGAAATTCCGTCCCAGTTGGCAAAGGGAAGCCAAGTCTTGATCAAGAGTACGCTTGACAACGAATAAGTCAAAAGAGATTGAGGTGGAGTGTGCAACTTAAGATTGAGGTACAAAAAGGCAGGAAGTGCCACCATCAATGAGAAGATCAGGGCAGGGTAAATCCTCGCGAAACGTGCTACGAGAAATGACCGGACAGTCGTAGTACCCTCAACCATTTTTGCTTGATAATTGTACGCAAGGATGAATCCAGAAAGGATGAAAAAAAAGCCAACAAAATTGGCCATCCCTTTCCACAAGCTCAGAAAAATCTGAGACTGATTGGGAAAAAGGAACTCGCTAAAGTGGCATAAGACCACGCCAAATGCGGCAATAAATCGCCAGCCAGTCAGCTGATCGAGCTTAATCAAATCGCCCGAATTGGCAACTCGTTGATTCAACTTACTTTGCAAAGTAAGTATATTGTCGGCAAAATGAACCGACTTACTCCAAAACTTGGATCACCTCATAAGTGAAGTGATCAAAGTTAAGTTCGATCGTTAGTTGCTGGTAACTATGGAAAAAAGCCGCGAATCAACTCTCAAAGACAAAAAAGTCCTGGCCAAATGAATTTGACCAGGATTAACTAAGTAACGACTTTTCGTCTTATTTAGAAGTGACTGGCAAGCCAGTTGCCGAGCAAAGTACGTCAGCTCCGCCTTGGTTGTACGCCTTATCGCCCCACTCAAATGCATCGCAGGAGAGTGTTTGATAGACATTCTTTGCTTTCGCATGAGTGTCAGCATAAACGTAAACGTTAACAACTCCCGTGTACCGACCTGAGTTGGCATACACGATGTGTGGAAGGGTTCCGCCGCCCAATGGTACCGTTTGCTGCTGCGCAAAAATGGCCTTGGCCGCCGTCGCTGAGAGAGCATAGATTGGCGAGTTATTGGTTAAACTTGTGTCATACGGAATGGTGCCCGCAGCATCAAGTGCCCATGCATCGGTTGGACGGTGAGACTTGTTGGTGGTTCCACCAGGTCCTGTACCGCTAACTGCTCGTGGGAAGTTAGAGAAGT
>JAYUOQ010000121.1:0-4730 GCA_043760685.1 Armatimonadota bacterium
TGGAGTTGTTGGGGTACCGGTTACGGGAACTCGATCCTTGCCAATCATTGCTTCTCCACGAATGTAGAGCTCTGGAAGAAGGAATCCGATGTAGGTTCCATCCACGTAGACGAATTGTCGGTCTACTCTCGTGTGGGTGATCGCGCCGCCACCAGTTCCGGTGATGATTTCTGGCCTTTGAGCGCGGAATCCAGAAAGTCCAAAGTCATAGTTCTTACCGTAGTGCCGCACACCTGCGGATACGCCAAGGCGGCTTTCTGGCGCTGGAGCCAAAGCAGATTGTTCAGGATCGTTGAAGCTGAGAGCGTTCCATCCACCGAGTTGTACGAAGGTATTTTCTGAGAGACCGTACTTTAGGTTGACGCCTCGACCGCGCTCACCATTGAACATTTTCGTGTTGTAATTTGCTCGCTCCGGGAATTCTCGTTCGCTGGAAGATCGCTCCAATTCAAAGCCGAGTGGAATGGGCTGCTGACCTGCGGTGAGCTGAACGCCGACTTTGTCAAGAGAAGGTTCAATGTCGTATATCAGGAACGCATCTCTTAGCTGAGCGTTGGTTTGGTTGGTGCCCGTTGCAAGATCGAAGCTCCACTTAATCGAGGTCTTGGGATCAATTGTTTGGGTTGATCCGATTCGAACTCGTCGTAAATTGAAACCGTCAGTAGCACCACCCTTTTGGTCAGTGTCTCGATATTGGAATTGGATGTACGTTCCGTCTTTGTTCCTCTTGAGGTCAAGAACATCGTTAGTCATGATTGGTAAGGCCTCGTTTTGTCCTTCTATCCAACCCTTGATGCCTTCAACATCGTCGTGGACTTTCTTTAGCTGTTCGCTGATATCTGCCATTTGCTTGACCATGTCTTGCATAAGTTTGATTGCGTCATCGCTGGTCGGTAGCTTGCCGGAAGAGGCGAGTTCTCCGATGCTCTTGGTAACCACAACAGCTTTATCTTTCAGTTCAGCCATTTCGGCGTTCTTTGCTTCAAGCTTTTTGGCAAGTTCAGCCTTTTGCGCTTTCGTCAACTTCTGGCCCTTTACTGGCGCTGTTGCTTCAGATTTTTTGTCGGTTGTTTGCGCCGGGGCTTGCTGACCGAACCCAAAGCTGGGGACTGCCGTCAAAACTACGACCGCTGCACCCATCCATTTTTTTGTCATATTCATATGCTTAAAATTCCTAATCAGGCTCCCCCTGACGCAAAATAATATGAAGAACATTTGTTAAGAATGCATTAACGGATGGTTAACGACTTTTGAGTTTTAGGTTCGAATGTTAAATTGCTTCTTCGATCTTAATCAAATCTTAACCTTACGAGAACCGCTTAATCATTGGTAATCAAAGGGACTCTCAAGCAGGTGGGTATAGTTTCAATTCGATGGAAAGCGAAAGATTGATCAGCGCTTTCAGCGCACTCTCAGAACCTACAAGACTCAGGATTGTCATGGTCCTTTCGGACAGACAAAGGGGAGCAGAATTTCGGGATGGCATATCCGAGGAAGAAATCTGTTTTCACATTGCAGATAGTTCAAGTAAGTTTTTCTCCATCACTCATCACTTGTACGAGTTGGAAGCTGCGGGGCTCATTACGATTGGTAGAAAGGAGAATCTCCTTATTTGTTCCCTTCGCCCATATATGTTCGAGTCTCTTGCGGCCGAGCTAACCGCCATTGCATCGTAAACTTGACTCGGTGCGAAAAGTGTTGATATTACTAGCTCTATAGTAGAATGACTCAATGGGCTTTGACGCTAATATCTCTCGAAAGAACTTCTTGGCGGCTTCGCTTGCCGCTGCTTTTACCCCGTTCGCAACTCTAGCCCAAAATGCGAACCGGACCATCTATTCAGTCGAAGATGTAAAGGGCGCGGAGCGACTTTCGGGAATCTCTCTAACGGACGAGCAGCGCAAGG
This sequence comes from Armatimonadota bacterium, assembly GCA_043760685.1. Lineage (GTDB taxonomy): Bacteria > Armatimonadota > Fimbriimonadia > Fimbriimonadales > Fimbriimonadaceae > Fimbriimonas. The sequence goes on from JAYUOQ010000121.1 coordinate 1,907, forward strand.
CGGTTCTTCAGAGCCTCAATGGTTCTCGAAGCGGACTTGACTCCATTCGGAAAGCTGGACTCAGCAATGGGATTCCACCCGCATTCAATTTTGTTCCTCACGGTAAAAAGCCAAAAGCGGGATACAAGAACGACCTTAAAATAGCCACGCCCAAGCCTTTTGTCAAACCAACAAACCCAGAAGATATCGCCTTTTTGACCGTTGCCGAGCTTGGTGTTTTGATCAAAACCAAGCAACTGAAGCCAAGTGAACTCACCGAAATATTTTTGGCTCGACTGAAGCAATACGGTCCGAAATTGAACAATGTGATCACGTTGACTGAGGATGTGGCGAGACAACAAGCCCAAATCGCCGATGATGAAATTGCCAAAGGAAAATACCGCGGACCACTTCACGGAATTCCCTACGGCATTAAAGATCTGTTTGCCGCGAAGGACTACCCTACAACCTGGGGCGCCGAGCCATACAAGAACCAAGTCATCGCCTATAACTGCGCAGTAGTTGAAAAACTGTCGGCAGCCGGAGCGATTATGGTTGCCAAGACTAGCCTTGGCGCGCTTGCCTACGGTGATATTTGGTTTGGTGGATTGACCCTTAACCCTTGGAATCCCAAACAGGGGTCTTCGGGGTCTTCCGCTGGATCATCGTCAGGAACAGCGGCTGGACTATTCGCTTTCTCGATCGGCACAGAGACTCTTGGCTCGATCATTTCACCATCACAGCGGTGTAGGGTGACTGGCTTGCGGCCCACGTTTGGCCGAGTTAGTCGGTTTGGTGCGATGGCTTTGAGTTGGACGATGGACAAAGTTGGTCCGATCTGTAAAACAGCCGAGGACTGTGCGATTGTTTTCAGCGTGATTCACGGGGCAGACCCACGGGACCCAATGTCAGTTGATTTCCCATTTACCTATCGATCTACCGTTGATCTCAAGAAGCTTAAGATCGGCGTCGTTATTCCTGCTGGTTATAAGGAGGGAGATGACCTTACCAAGGATCTCGGTACCGCCGCGACAATTCTCCGAAGCATGGGAGCGACATTCACTCCGGTTAAGATTTCCTCACCAACTCAGGGCGTCAGCGAGGTGCTGACCATTGAAGCGGCAGCAGCCTTTGATGAAATCACAAAAGATGGGCGAGTTGACTCGATGAAAGGTTCGCTATGGCCGCCAGCGTTTCGGGCTTCATCAATGCTGACCGGGGTTGACTATATTCAGGCGATGCGAGCCAGAACCACGGTGATGCATCGGTTTGAAGAGGAATTAGGTCAACTGGATCTGATTATTGGTAGTGCCGGTTTGGGCGATCTGTTGGTTACGACGAACCTCACGGGGCATCCGCAGATCTTTATTCCGATGGGTTTGAATGAGCAGGGGCGACCGATTGGAGTTTCGCTAATTGGTCGATTGTACGACGAAGGGACGATCCTTGCGATTGGGAATATGTTGCAGCAAGCGACGAGCGTGTTTCGGAAGCGTCCGGACTTGAGCCAGTTACCCGCATAGCTAAGTGATTGGAGCAAATACATCGGCCATTTTTTGCGCTTTGTCGGCTCCATCAAGGTCTCCAGCTTCAAGGTAGAGGGAAATGGCCCGCTCAAAATGAGCTCGATCATGAGGCATTCTTTCGACGCCAAGTGAAACTAAACAGGTTGCGATTCCTACTTTATTGCCAATTTCTTCAAAAACAGCTAGTGCGCCTTCGAGAGTGTAAGCCCGATCCTTTGTTTTCTCCATTTTAGCCAGCATCATTTGGTTCTCTTTTACCGAGCCGTGCGCCAGTGTCCCCACGATATCGGCCATTGATTTTCCTGCAGTGTGCAAGGGTTTTGTGAGGCGATATAGTGTCCAACCTTCTTCTTCCTTGTCGCCAATTTCTCGGCTAATTTTCAAAGATTCTTCAAGATATTCTCGATGTGGTCCAACAGTGAACGGCAGGCAGGCTACTCGGAGAGCACGAGCGTATTCCTTTCGGTCCTCTGTATTTCGAAGATACGCAACGGCTCGATGACCGAAAGTTGCCGCCTCATCTATCGGTCCAATGTGTTTGAGCAAGTTCGCCATCCTCGAACAACAGATGCCTAATTCACGATTTTGGCCCGCAGCTTCGTATTTGACGATGAGAGCCTCAAGAATTGGTTTAGATGTTTCATCGACCGGTAAATTCCACGGCTCTTTTGTCATTTAGACCGTTTTACCACTTTAAAAGTAACTTACCGCTCTCTGAACCGTCTTGTCCTACCGTGGCTAATCGATTCGTTTCCGCTCTTCTCGTTCTCAGCTTTGTCGGCGTTTGTTTTTCGTATCAAGGTGGGGCTGATCCTGGTTTGAGTAAGGGCAAACCCGAAGACAAAGACCGGGTGGTAGTGAAGACGGCCGTACAAATTCCGACTCCGAAAGAAAGTGAAGTCGTTCTCATTCTCGATTCAGGTGACTTTGTCACGATGAGGCAGGGCCAAATTGCGACGATTCCGGCAACAGAGAAATTTCGGACGATCGTTGGCGAGAACGCAAGTTTCTCGTTTGTCGAGAAAGGGACTACGAGCGGCAATAACTTTTGGCGAGTCGAGCGACGTTAGTCGCCCGACCGCTTTCTGATTGTGAAGTTAGTTCGCACGATGCCGGTTTCGATGAAGCATCTCGGTGGCAAGAAGGATTCGCACGATTGGAGTCCATAGGATAACCAATCCTATTATTAGCGCGACTGACTTAGCTTGGGATAAGCCGTGGACAACCAACTCATATCGGAGCTGGCTGGTCATTGCCAAAGAAATAAAGCAAAGAACCCCAAAGGTCAAGGCATACCCTAGGATTCCGTTTCTTAAGCA